>MWCV01000007.1 GCA_002070215.1 Chloroflexi bacterium ADurb.Bin180
AGAACCTGGGGATCTCGATGCCGATGTCCTCTGCGGCCCGGATCACCAAGGTGCCCTTCGGGACGCTGATCTGGATACCGTCGATCGTCGCGGTCACCAGATCAGGGTTGGCGGCTGCGGCCGCCGTCTTCTGGTCGGTGCTCACTTGTCGGCCACCTCATTCACGATCAGCGTCTCCCGCTCGTAGGGGAAGTAGATGGACTTCTCGTAGGGGAACAGCTCCCAGGCCGGGGTGTGGTACCCGGCCTCGAACTCGTCCCGGAAGTACTTGATCGAGCTGGTGATGTTGGCGACGAAACCGTCGGCCAAGGTACAGAAGCTCTTCATCGAGACGTTGTCGCAAACGTCGAGCAGCTTGTCCACGTCGCCCTCGCTGCCACGGCCCGCCTCGAGGTTGCGCAACGTCTGCACCAGCCACCAGCTGCCCTCCCGACACGGGGTGCATTTGCCGCAGGATTCGTGCTTGTAGAACTCGGTGTAGCGCAGCGTCGTGCGCACCACCGAGACCGTCTCGTCGTAGGTCTGCAACGCCTTGGTGCCCAGGATGGAACCGGCTGCCGCGACCCCCTCGTAGTCGAGCGGGACGTCGAGGTGGTCGGGGGTCAGGATCGGTGTCGACGAGCCACCTGGGGTGAAGAACTTCAACTGGTGCCCGGCGCGGATACCGCCGGCCAGGTCGAGCAGCGTCCGGAACGTGGTGCCCAACGGGGCCTCGTACTGACCCGGACGGGTGATGTGGCCGCTGAGCGAGTAGATCGTGGGCCCGGCCGACTTCTCGGTGCCCATCGACTTGTACCAGTCGGCGCCGTTGGCGACGATGGACGGCACCGAGGCGATCGACTCCGCGTTGTTCACCACCGTCGGGGAGGCATACAGACCCGCCACGGCAGGGAACGGAGGACGCAACCGGGGCTGGCCACGGCGTCCCTCGAGCGAATCGAGCAGCGCGGTCTCTTCACCGCAGATGTAGGCGCCGGCCTCGGTGCCGAAGATGCCCTTGCCCAGGTAGCCGGCCTGGTAGGCGTCCGCGACGGCCTGCTGCAGCCGGCGGATCACATGCAGCACCTCACCGCGCACGTAGATGAACGCGTTGTGGGCGTTCACCGCGAAGCAGCTGATGATGATGCCCTCCACCAACGTGTGGGGGGTGGCCATCAGCATCGGGATGTCCTTGCAGGTCCCGGGCTCCGACTCGTCGCAGTTGATGACCAGGTAGCTCTGGCGCACCCGCGTTCCCAGCTCGCGAATCAGGCGAGAGATATGGCCGGCGGTGGCGATGCCACGCATGGTCATATCCGTGAGTACGAACAGTTTGTCGACGTTGCGGGCGGTTTGTCGGCTGATGTGCTCCAGGCCGGCTTCGTTGTCGATGAGCACATAATCATAGTTGTCGCCGAGTCGGTCAATCACGTTGCGCAGGATGTTGTTCGCGGCGCAGTAGCAGCCCGGCCCTTCCGGCCGCCCCATAGCGATCAGGTCGATATGGTCGCCCTCAGCCAGGGACTCGTGGATGCGATACTCGAAAAAATCGGCCTTGGGAATCGAGGTATCGTAACGGCCAGTAGACACCTCGTCCCTCGTATCCTCGCGGATGCGGCCGACCGTCTCGGGCAGTGGCATGCCCAACACCATGTTCAGGTTGGCAGCCGGGTCACCGTCGATTGCCAGAATGCAACCAAGCCGATGGTTCTGGATGTACTTGATCAGCATAGCGATGAAGGTGGTTTTGCCCACCCCGCCCTTGCCGGCTACGGCGATAGTCATGGTCATATCAGGGTGCCTTTCCTGTGCTTTGCTTGTGTTCCAGCAGACGCATCACCGACGGAAAGACCATGGTATCGGTGTGAGGCAGGAACAGGGCCGAAGTGAACTGCTCCATAAAACGGTTGTCGGCGGAGAGTTCGAGGTAGGTCATCTTGCGGGCAGCGTTCACCAACTCTTGCCTCATCTCCCGGCACAGCAGGGCAGTGAAGGCCCCCAGCACCGAGGTGTTGCCCAGATAGCGGAATCTCTCCCAGGGCATGTCCGGCAGCAAGCCGATCTGGATCGCCTTCTCGATGTCGATGTGCTTGCCGAACCCTCCTCCGATGAGCACCTCCTCCACATCGGCCAGATCAATGCCCACGCTCGAGGTCAGCACAGAGAACCCGGCGTAGACTGCTCCCTTGGCCCGGATGAGGTTGGCAATGTCCACTTCGGTCAATACGATGTCGCGCTGCCCCGTCGACGCGGTGCGGTCCGGCTGCCCTTCCGTTTCTTTCGCCCAGGCCACCACATACTCCGGCCCGTGCTCCCCGAGGCGAACCCTGGGGGCCAGGGCGCGGTTGAGGTGGCCCGACTTGTCGACAACGCCAGTCAGGAAGAGCTCGGCCAGCAGCGAGATCATGCCCGACCCGCAGATGCCCCTGGGCTTGACCTCACCGATCACGTGGTAGGTGGGCTCGTGGGTCGTGGCATTCACCCACACCTCGTCGATGGCGCCGACAGTGGCACGCATGCCACACTGGACACCGGCGCCCTCAAAAGCCGGGCCGGCGGAGCAGGCGCAGGAGATGAGCCAATCCGAGTTGCCGAGCACCATCTCGCCGTTGGTGCCGACATCGATGAACAGGGTCAGCTTGTCCGTCTTGAACATGCCCGAGCTGAGCACGCCGGCGGTGATGTCCGCGCCGACATAGGCCCCCACGCCTGGCAGGCAATCGACAGTCGCTTCGGGGTTGATGGCGAGGCCCAGCTCCCTGGCCAGCACTGGCGGAGGAAAGTTGGCGGTGGGGATGTACGGTTCCAGGCGGATGAAGGCCGGGTCCAGACCGAGGAACAGGTGGATCATCGTCGGGTTGCCGGCCACGGTGGCGACGTAGATGTCGTTCAGGTCGAGCGAGTTGCGCTCGGCCAGTTGGCGCAGCAGACCATTGATGGTTTCCACCACCAGCCGCTGCAGATGCTCCAGCCCGCCTTCTTTGCGCGCATAGAGGATGCGCGAGATCACATCCTCACCGCAGGAAATCTGGCCATTGTACGTTGCCGCGCTGTCGATGAACTGACCGCTGGACAGGTCGGCCAGGTAGACCACATTGCTCGTGGTGCCAATATCGATGGCCACCCCGCAGGTGCGGCCGGTGCAGTCGCCGGCCCGCAGATCGACCAGTCTCGGCAGGGCGTCGTGGCCCGGCCGCTCCCAGGAACCCATCTCCAGAACGGCGGTTACCTGCCAGGGCTGGCCTTCCGCTGCCGATTGGCGCAGGGTCGCGGCCAGTCGGCGCAGCACGGGCAAGTTCGCCGTTAACTCGGAGAGGCCATGTTGCCGGGCCAGCTCCCGCTTGAGGCGTTCGAGGTCGGTGGTGTTGTCGGCGAGGCTGGGCGGTTCAATGGTGAGGGCGAACTGGCGCACCCAGGGCGTGCTCCTCCAGTCGCACTCCGCCGGCAACGTTGGCCTCTCGGCAGCGGTCTTGTCGCTCGGCAGGTGGCGCTCGATGGCCTCCTGAGGTGGCACGAACACCCGGATATCGCTGAGGACCGCCGTCTGGCAGGCCAGTACATAGCCCTCGGCCCGTTCCTCAGCAGACAAGCGGCCTTCGCCTTTGTGCTGGACCTGCCCGGCCTCCACCCTGACCTTGCAGCGCCCGCAGCGGCCCTGGCCGCCGCAGGGCAGGTTCATCTCTGTTCCGGCCTGTCGCACGGCCGAGCTGAGCAGCGTGCCTGCCGGGACAGCGACCTCCCGCCCGCCCGGATTCACAATCACGTGATGGGTCATGCCAGCACCAGCCGTCGCAGCCAGCGGAGCAACGGTGCCCACAGCCGGTCTGGCCACCGCCACTGGCGCTGGACAAGCCAGGCGGAGGCGCTGCCGATGATCAGCCCGCCAAGGATGTCGGTGGGGTAGTGGACGCCGCCCACAACGCGGCTAACGCTGAACAGGCAGGCAATGAGCAAAAGCACCAGTCCTGTTCGGCGGTTGAAAAGCAGGACCGAAGCGGCGATGCAAAAGCCCACTGTCGCGGCGTTGCTGGGGAAGGACGAGTCCGACGGATGGTAGAACAGCAGTGTCACGTCGTGGTGGGTAAAGGGCCGCCAGCGCCAGTAGAGCAGGTTGATGACCTTTACCACCAGGTTCGCCATCGCCAGGGCCATCACCGTGGAGAGCACTCCCTTCTGATTGCGCTCGCGCTCCGACTCGCTATTCCCGCTGAACCACAAACCAAAAGGCAGCAACACCAGCATGGTGGTGGCCCAGTAGTCGTTCATCACAAAGCGGACCAGGGTATCCAGCAGGTGCGACCTGCCGGCCAGCCCGTTGGCCATTCGAAACAGAGTCCAGTCCCAACCCATAATCTAGAGATGCTCCTTAAGCCAGTCGTTGATAATGGACATCACCGCCGGGTGACCGGCGAGATAGCGATGGCCGAGGCCGGCCACGGTGCGCAGCTCGAGGCCATCGCCAGAGGCAAGAGCGGTCCGGTCGGCCAGGCGGTCCTCGCTACCATAGATCACCAGTGCTGGTTTGGGTGGCACCTTGGCGGCATAGATGCCCGCGTCGAGCCACTTGACCAGCTCTGCTCTGACAGTGTCCCGCGCCCAGCGGATCGCCTGAGGAAAGGTCAACTCGTGCAGCAGGCCGAGGCCCACGGGCGGTTCATGCAGAATCGGCGCCACGGCCACCATCGCGCGCACGTCCTTTGCGGTGCTGGCGGAACGGATGGCGAGGTCTCCGCCTGCGCCTTCGCCCAGAACAGCGATCCTGTTCGGATCCACCTCCGGCCTCCTGGCCAGCACCGACACGGCCGCCGGCAGGATGGCCAGGGCCGCCGGAAAGGTATAGACGTTGTCGTCGGGATGAATCAGCAGCGAGACTCGCCCCTCCTGCGCGAGCCGGCGACCGAGCACGGCCAGGACCACTTCGCTCTCCCTGTCAGCGGGCAGGAGGCAGAGGGCAGGGAGCGGCGCCTGGCTGTGAGCAGCGTCAGTCTGCTCTTCAGGCACAGGTTCGATCCAGCGTCCCTGGGCGTGACCCACCGGGATGAGTGGGCCGAGCTCGGCAAGCACCTTCTGCTTGACCGGTGGGTGGCGCAGGTTGCCGAGGAGTGCTGACCCGGCCAGAGTCAAGATCAGGGCAGCAATACCGCTGGCCCCAAACAACACCGCCAGCTCGCTGCCGGCGGGCCCCGGCGCAAAGATGGGCCCCCACTGCCAGAGAAAGAAGAATGCCGTGCCTCCCAGCACGAGGACCAGACCGAGCGGATATCCACGTCGGCGGTGCTGCCGTAGGTCAAACAGCGCCAGGCCGGCCAGGTGATAACGAGCAGCCACCCACTGTAGCGCTCCTACAGCGGAGAAAAAGGCAAAGAGCCAGTAGCCGATAGCCAGTTCAGCAGACACAAAGTACAACGGTCCGATCTTGTCCCCCCAGATTGATATCTGCTCCACGTCCGTCGACACGCATCGCCTCCGGCGGAATGATACGTGGCCGGAGGCGAGGCGCGTTCGGTAGTCAGTAGCGCGTGCGCAACCCGAGGCCTAGCTCCAGGTCTTGAGATAGGCCGGGATGTCAATTGCCTCGCGAGGCCCCACTCGAATCTCCCAACCCGGGAGTTCCTCTTCGAGTTCGCCAGAGAGGCCAGCCACCAGTCCGGGAAGGACCAGCTTTTTGTGGCTGACCTTGCCCGGAACGCCAAACTGGTTGACCGACTTGGCGATCTTGGCCGCATCGAACTTGCCGGCGGCCCAGCCGGTCAAGACCGACATGCCTTCCGAGTCGACGATGAGCAGCCAGGTCGGCTTGCCGCTGCCTTCCACTTCGCCGGCCACGCTAAAGTAGGTCAGCGAGAAATTGGTCGTCACAAGCAGAGGCGACTCGGGCTTGGGGCCAGAGATCTCGTACAGCCCCGGGCTGACCTGGATTGGCTTCTGCGGATCGGTGTAGATGTTCTGGCTCAGCGTGAGCAGTGGATACACGTTGGCTGGTTCAAAGTGGTCCAGCACGATGATCCCGGCGTACTTGGCGATGTGCTCTGCCGCCCGCGTGACCTCCTCGTCGACGGAGGACGCGTTCTCGCCGGGAAAGGTCACGATGGGATAGCCCAAGGACCTCATTCCGCTCTTGAGGGCCAGCCGGCGCAACTGAGTCAGCGCAATCAGCGTGCCGTGCGAGGTACGCACTCCGGGATCGAGCACCATATCCTCGACGCCGGCAGCCTTGATCTGCTCGGTCAGCCCGGCGAGAGCACCCAGGTCACCCTGGCCGCTGGGGTCGCTTCGCTGACCGCGTACAGCCAGAGGGGCCTTGTGCTTGGCGGCCAGGGCGGCCATTTCCTTCCAGTTCTCGGCCGTAGCGGCATAGATGAGAGGAGACACACCCGCCGCTTGCTCGAGGCCCGCTTCCATAGCCTGAGGGGTGGCAGCGATGAGCATCAAGGGCAGGTCCGTCTTGGCCTTGACCGCGGCCACTCTGGCCGCAAACGCCGCCGCATCGCCCGAGGCATTCTCGATGGCCACACCATGCACGCGCAGCTTGATTCCGACTCGTTCAACACTAAAAGAGGTAATCTGGTTGAGCAGGGCATCGGCTTCCGCCTGCGGCAGCGTGTCCTTGATGCGCACGAACAGCCCCGGTGGGTGGAAGAAGGTCTTTTCGTGACGGAAGAGAACGGTTTCATTGCCGACTTCCACCTTCGACTCGCCTGTACCCACGGTGACCAGCCGGATGGGTGGGGCACTGGCCGCCGCGAGTGCGGCCTTGGACTGCTCCGAAACATAGGGGCAGGCCGACAGCTCGGCCTGCTTCTGGGCCAGCTTCATGGCAAAGGCCAGACAGGTCGGCTGGCCGCATTCCTTGCAGTTGGTCTTGGGCAAAAGCTTGTAGATGTCTAGGCCGCTCAGTCCCATGGTGTTCTCTCCTTTGCCCTAGTCTGCCATCAGACCGGCGATGGTCTGCTTGATGCGCGCGACGCTGTCGGGGTGGCGCAGCACCACGATGTTGGCGCCCGCCAGGAGCAGGCTGCTTGCGGTGAGGACCTCCCAGTGAATGGCGCGCTTTATCCAGTCGCCCCAGGCCGCGGGCACTCCCTGATTGACCTTGCTTTCCTTGGCTCGCCAGGTCTCTTCACCCACGGTGCAGATCATTGGCTGCTGCACCATACCGTCACCGGTGAGCGCGGCCAGACGCAGTCGCTCCATCACCGAGTAAGAGTACTCCAGGCCATAGCCCAGAGCACCGGTGGTGGGGTCCATCAGCACACGGTCAAGGTCGAGTCTCATATCCGTGATCAGAATGTTGAGCTGCTTGGCCAGGTTTACGTCGATGGGCGTCTTGGCCACAACCAGATGGCCGTGAGCCAGAGCGGCAGCGACAACGGTGCGATAGTTCTTGTCCTCGCAGTTGCCCAGGACCAGGCGTTCGCCCTTGGCCGCCTCGGCCACTGCCACCAGCACTTCATTGTCCTTGTCGGCCTGGCCGGGGCCAAGGACCACCAGCGGCAGCCCCGTGGCCGCCAGCACTGCCTTGACGGTGGCCGCGGCATGGGCGGCGTCGGTGTTGTCTCCTTCGGGGTGAGCGCTGATCAGTTTGAACACAATGAGGTCGGCTCCGACCGCTTCGGCCTTCTTGGCCCAGGCGGCCGGGTCGTGCAGCACGTCGCCCCAGGATTCTTTGAGCAGCGGTGACCATTCGTTGGGGTAGTGGTCCTGAACCTCCAGCGCGACGACAGGGGCATGGGGCATGGTGCCTTCAAAGCTCAGAAACGGGAGGGTGTTCTCGCCGCCGACGGTCACGGTCCTGGTGCGAGTTCCCCCCTCGGCTGCGGTAGCACCGAGGGTGATCTCGCGGATCTTGCCCGTCCATTTCTCGATAGGTACTTGAACCGCTGGGGTCATGATCAGGCGTCTCCTTTCCGATTCCCGGTTCATTATACCACGTTGCGCGGCGCCGGCCGATGTGTCCGGGCACGAGTTGGCGCCGCTGTGGTTGGTGTGTGCGCGATGCAGGGTCCTCGTGCTGCCTGCCCGCGCCTGGTCTTGCCGGCAAAACGCGGCAAGCTGCGGGCAGGCGGCACGAGAGCGCCACCCCATCGGCGCGGGGCGGTGCTGCTAGAACAAGGGCGGCAGGGTGAGGGCCGGGTGCCCCTTTTCCTCAAGGAAGGGCAGGAGCTGCTCCACCGAGGTGGCGACTCGCTCATCGGCAATCTTGTCGATCAGCGCCGCGTCGCCCTCGCGCTCCGCCACAGCCTTGAACTCTTCCTTCATGCTTTCCTTCAGGAAGGAGGACATCCACACGACACGCTTAAAGCCGCCGTCAGATGACAGGAACTTGCGGCTGGTCAGATAGTACTTGCCGTGGCCCATTACGCCGGCGGTCTGTAGCCCACCACCGGCCACGCCGGCGAGGGTGGAGAAGGTCATGCCGGCCGGTGTCATACTGGGATCCTCACGCGAGACAACCATAACTCCGTTGGCCTCGGGAATGACCATTGCGATGCACTCAAAGCACCCGCAGGCAGTCATTGGGTTGTTCATGATGGAGTACATCGATACTTCCTGAACGGTCTGGTGTGAGGCCTGGCGCACAAAGGCGTTGACCCCTTCAAACACCCCAAAGTTGGCGTCGATGCAGGCGCCCTTCTTGATCGGCTGATTGGGTCCGGTAGGGTTGATGTGGTTGGACGCTTTGCAGTCCAGCCAGTTGTAAGCGCCGCACAGGCCGAGCCGCTCGGGCGAGATCACGCAGACGTGATTGGGGGCAAAGCTCTGACACAGCGTGCAGCTAAAGAACTCGTCCACCGACTCATCGGTCATTCCAGCCAGGCGTTCATTGCGGAGATGGTAGGCCTGACGGGCCTTGGCCAACCACTCTTCCATCTTGGCCTTGTCCGTAAAGATGGTCACCTGCACCTTGTCCACGATGGCCCCAAAGTCGGCATGGAAGCGCGCATAAAGGATCTTGCCAAAGTGCTCCAGCTTGAAGCCTTTCTCGGCCGCCGCCTTGCTGACCCGGATCCAGGTGATGTCGCGCTGGCCGATGTGCTGGATGCCTGAAGCACCGTTGACAAAGTAGTGAATCTGCCTCTCCAGTACCGGCTCAAAGTCCTCCTGCATCTTGTGCCCGGCCACCTCAACCACGATGCCCATATCCATCGAGCCCTCTGCCGGCACGCTGTCGAACTCTGGTCCGACCACCGTGATCTTGCCGTCCTCCACCGACTCGAAGGGGGACATCTTGAGGTATTCAAAGCAGCGGCTGTTCTTGCCGCCGAACTCGACACGCATGTCGGCCTTGCGCACCCTTTCGCCTTCAAAGGCCGAACCGTAGGGCACCGGGATCGGCACCTCGGTGACCTTGATCTTGACTCCGCGGACCTCGATGGCGCGCTGTACCAGCTTTCGCGCGCGCTCGATGTCGTCCTTGCCCTCGATGTCATCAAAGGGCATGCTGATGACGTGCTCGTAGGGGGTGATGCCCGTGGGCAGGATTTGCGGGATGACCGTATCGGCGATGACGGGGAAGCCATAGTTGATCGCTCCGGCTGCCGTGGCATACTTCAGGTCGTCGACCTCGCCGAGAGCGATGGCAAAGGCAAACACGCGGGCCCGGTTGTACTGCAGTATCTCGCGCGGCATTCCTGGCTTCAGGCCGCCAAAGGTGAGTGCGCTGCGAGCGGCAAAACCGAGGGGATAGATGGTGGCGAGGGTGTCAGTGCCAAAGGGGATGATATAGGTGTCGTAACCCATCTCCACCCCGGCCTCCATCAACTGGTGAATGATGCTCCGCCCGTTGACGCTGCCGCTGAGGAACACCAGAATGCTGCGCTGCTGCAGTTCGCGCACCAACTGCACCGCCACTTCGGTGCTCTTGGCGCAGCCCAGCAGAGCGGCAAAGCCCGGCATGCGGCCGTCCACCAGTTGGATGCCCCAGGCCCGGAGCTGGATATCATCGATGGGGCCGTTCAGCCTCTTGCCGGCTTTTGCCAGCGGGTCGTTGCTGACAAAGTTGGCGGTGGGCACGTAGGTCCCGTCCCAGGTGATCTGCTGGGGTTCCACCCCGCGGGCGAAGCGAATGCCTTCGATGATCTCCTCCGCCAGCAGTGTGGCCATACCGCAGTCCAGCGTCTCGCCAAGGTAAGGCACCCACATATTCTCCGGCGGAATGGGGTGCAGCAGACGCTTGGCGTCTTCCAGAGCCGGCACCATATCGGCCAGTTTCGCAATCTGGCGGCCCATAAAGGCCAGGTTGACCGGCAGGAAGTAGGCCGTGTTGGTGAACGCGACCGGGGTGTCAGGGCCCAGCTCGGCGATGGCCGCCTTGAGCATCGATTCGGCCTCGGCGACGACGGTATTGGCACCACGGATGGCTCGGGTTGCGATGAACCTCGACATAGTCTGTTTCTCCTTTGTCCGCACCGTCTTGGTGCGGCACGAGATATCGCAATGGTGCCCGGGCTAGACCCTGGCACTGTAGACGTTCAGTACCTCATCGTCGGCTTTCTCGAGCACCTTCAGGGTCACGGCGTCGCCGCTCTGTCCGTGGCGCTTGGCGTCATAGACCGGCAGGCCCAGTGCGGCACGCTTCTTGTCAATGTGCCTGAGGGCCCGGTCCACTGCCTCCTGTGCATCGGGCAGGAACTCGAGCCTCCCGCCCAGCCTGGCCTCCAGGCCGTCGCCCAGGAACTCGGTCACCTTCTTGCTGCCGGCGATGGGAGAGCGGCCGCCCATGATGGTGTAGACGCCAGAGCCGGCAAAGTAGCAGCCGATGGAAATGGCCTTCTCGCTCATCCACTCTGGTGCAAAGCCAGCGCCCGGGAGGTCCGAGATGTCCTCGCCCAGGCCGCCTTCGCTGGCCATCTGGCTGAGCACGGTGAGAATGCGCGTATTGTCGACGCAGCTTCCCAGATGGAGGACGGGCGGAATGCCGACCGTTTCGCAGATCTCGCGCAGGCCCGGTCCAGCGAACCTGGCTGCGTCAGGCGAGAGCAGCCCGTACTTGGCGCAGGCGATGGCGCCGCAGCCGGTCATCACCACCAGCACGTCGTTCTTGATCAGCTCCCGCACTGTGTACAGGTGGGTCTCGTCCTGGCACGTTCCGGCGTGGTTGCAGCCGACGACTCCCGCTGCTCCGCGCAGGCGGCCGCTGGCGACGGCGTCATTTAGGGGTCTGAACGAGCCGCGATACATCCCGCCGAGGGCATAGTTGATGTACTCGTGCGAAAAGCCCGCTACCATTTGATCGATGTCGGTGGGGATGTGCGTCTGTTTGCGGTTCTTGTAATTATCGATGCCCATGCGCACCACCTGCTTGGCGATGTCGAGGGCACGGAGTTCGTCGAACTCGACGTGCGTCACGCCTTCGATGTGCGCTTTGGGCGAGGTTGTGACTAGCTTGGTGTGGTAGTGCTGGGTTAGCGGTCCAAGGGCCTGCATGATGCACTGAATATCGACGACCATCAGGTCTACTGCCCCGGTGACAATGGCCAGCTCCTGGCTCAGGAAGTTGCCCAGCGAGGCGACACCCTGGCGCATCAACGTCTCATTCGAGGTACAGCACAGGCCACCGAGGTTGATGCCGGCAGCGCCCTTGGACTTGGCGTACTCAATGAGCTCTGGATCGTTGACCGCCACCAGGATCATCTCAGAGAGAATGGGCTCGTGACCGTGCACCACGACGTTGACCATGGTCTCGTCCAACGCTCCCAGGTTGGCCTTGGCTACCAGCGGGACGGGCGAGCCAAACAGGATATCGGTGATATCGGTGGACAGCATCGAGCCGCCCCAACCGTCACCGAGCGAGACCCGGATCGCTGACATCAGCAGGGTCTCGTAGAATTGGTCGTTCCCGATGTGGGTCCGGTGCATGACGTCAACAATCTCGCGGTCGATGCCGCGCGGCATGATGCCGAGGTGACGCCAAATCTCCTGTCGCTTCTTCGGCGCGCGCTGCACATAGGCCAGCTCGCCAGTCTGCTGGCCGAACTGTGCCAGTGCTTTGGTGGCGACGTCCTTGGCTATCTCTATGGGCTCACGATCCTTGGTGGGCACATCCAGGTACTCGGCTACGGAGAGCAATTTGCGCACGTCGCGCAGCTCATAGTTTGGCGCGTGCCCTTCGGCCGCTGCCAGCAGGGTCAAGGCCATATCTCGGCCATGATCCGAGTGAGCGGCTGCTCCGGCGGCCGACATGCGGGCGAAATTGCGGGCGATGATGGTCTCTGCGTCCGCTCCGCACACGCCCCGCTGTGGGCCCTCGCCGAACGGATCTACTCGGCACGGACCCTGGTGGCACACGCGGCAGCACAGGCCAAGCTTGCCGAACCCGCACTGTGGCTGCTGGGCTTCCAGGCGGTCCCAGGCGAGTTCGACTCCATCTTCGGCTGCAATGGACAGCAGCTTTTGGATGGCGGGATCTTTCGACAGCCTACATGCATCGGTCATCTTCCAGTCCCTCCTGTAGAGATCCGGCGGGGTCGACCGCCTTCAGCCCCGGCGTTACGACCGCCGTTGAGTTCCGTTTCTTGCTTCATTTGGTTGCCCTACTTTCCCCGCTGGAAAGGAGAGGGCGTGGCCTTGAGCCCAACGATCCAATCCGACGCCGCGATTTCGCGGCGGCAGTCCGGGCAGACTTCCAGCCAGGTCTTGATTAGCTCGAGCTTGTCAGCCAGTTTGTCCAGTTCAGCCTGCGGTGCAAAGTACTGGCCGCAGCGGACGCACTGACGTCTCGGCAGCGATGCGTTCCACTTGTCGAGCTTGCGTAGCTGCAGCACGTCCTGCACGTCGATGGCATGAGTGGGGCAGACAAAGGCGCAGGCTCCGCAGCCGATGCAGGCCTCTGATGGCTCGAGAAACGGCGTGGCCACCTCGCGTCCTGGCCCGCGCCCGACAAAGCTGATGGCGCTCTCGCCGATCAGCTCCTCGCACACCCGCACGCATAGCCCGCAGAGGATGCAGTTCTCCTCTGGTTTGCGGGCTGCAAAGCGCGGCTGGCGCACTCCGAGTTCCTCGCCCAGCTCCTGGAGGAGCCTGACACCGGGGCACCTGGCCAGCAAGAGCTCGACCACGATGCGCCTGTTGCGCAGCACCCGGTCCGAGTGCGTTAATACCTCCAGTCCGTCTTCCCGCAGGTGGAACGTGCAGGAGGTGACAATTCGGCTGCGGTTGCCCCTCCTGATCTCCGCCAGGCACAGGCGGCATGCGCCGTAGGGTGCCAGGGCCGGGTGGTAGCAGAGGGTAGGAATGTGAACCCCGATGGACCTGGCCGCTTCGAGCACAGTGGTGTCGACGGGAACTCTGGCTTCATGACCATCGATGGTGGTGGTGACCAGCGTTTCGCCCATCACTCGACTCCTATGGCGCCGAACTTGCACACATCGGCGCAGAGTCCGCAACGGATGCATTTGGCCGGGTCAATGGCGTGGGGCTGCTTCTTCTCGCCGGCAATGGCTGACTCGGGACAGTTCCGGCGGCACACTCCGCAGCCGGTGCACTTGTCGGTAATCACAAAGTAGTGGATGAGGGCCCGGCAGACTCCGGCGGGGCACCTCTTTTCCTTGATATGCGCCTCGTACTCGCTGCGGAAATAGCGAATGGTCGACAGCACCGGGTTGGGGGCGGTCTTGCCCAGTTGACACAGGGCCGACTCTTGAGCCACGTGCCCCAGCTCCTCCAGCAGCTCGATATCCCCCTCTTGTCCTTGGCCCGCGCAGATGTCGGTGAGCGTCTCGAACATGCGCTGCACTCCCTCGCGGCAGGGAGTGCACTTGCCGCAGGACTCGTCGCGCGTAAAGTCCAGGAAATAGCGTGCCACGTCGACCATGCAGGTCCGGTCGTCCATCACGATCATTCCGCCGGAGCCCATCATCGAGCCGGCCTCGGTGAGCGCCTCATAGTCGACCGGCAGGTCGAGCAGCTCTTCGGGTATGCAGCCTCCAGAGGGCCCGCCGGTCTGTACGGCCTTGAACTTGCGGCCGCCCGGCACACCACCACCGATGTCATTGATCAACTCACGCAGCCTGGTGCCCATCGGCACCTCAACCAGCCCGGTGTTGTTGATCTTGCCCACCAGCGAAAAGACCATGGTGCCTTTGCTCTTCTCCGTACCGATGGACGAGTACCATTCAGCACCGTGGTTGATGATGTGCGGCACGCTGGCCCAGGTCTTGACGTTGTTCAGGACCGTTGGCTTGTCCCACAGGCCACTCTCGGTGGCGTGGATGTCCTTGTCTCTGGGCTCGCCGACGCGACCCTCGACCGACCGCATCAGCGCGCTCGACTCGCCGCAGACAAAGGCTCCACCGCCGCGGCTGATCTTGATCTCCAGGTCGAAACCAGAGCCGAGAATGTTCTTGCCCAGCAGACCCGCTTCTCTGGCCTGCTGCAGGGCGAGGCCGATATGCTTGACCGCCAAGGGGTATTCGTTGCGGACGTAGATATAGCCCGTGGAAGCGCCCACAGCGTAGGCGCCGATGATGATGCCTTCGAGAACGCTGTGCGGGTTGGCCTCCAACAGGCTGCGGTCCATGAACGCGCCGGGATCGCCCTCGTCGGCATTGCAGATGACGTACTTGGGCTCTCCGTGGGCAGCGTGGGCCGACTCCCACTTGCGTCCGGTGGGAAAGCCTGCCCCGCCTCTGCCGCGCAATCCCGAGCGCTTGACGATGTCAATGACCGTATCGGGTGACAAACCGGTGAGCACCTTGCTCAGGGCCGAGTACCCGCCCAGGGCGACATAATCTTCGATCGAGGTCGGGTCGATCCTGCCGTTATTGGCGTACAGGATGCGCTGCTGGCGCTTGTAGAACGGGATGTCGTCCTCGTGAGCGATGGCCTCGCCGCTATTCGGGTCGGTGTACAGGAGCCGGGAGACGATCTCCCCTTTGCGCAGGGTGGTAGCGATGATCTCCTGGACGTCCTCTGCCTTCACCCGCTGGTAAAAGACCTTTTGCGGGTAGATGACGACGATGGGACCGCGCTCGCAAAAGCCGTGGCATCCGGTGGCCTTGAGAGCGACAGTGTGGTCCAAACCGGCGGCGGCCATCTCACTCTGAAACGCATCCAGGACCGCTCTGGCGCCGGAGGCAGCGCAGCCTGTCGTGCTGCACACTGCTACCAGGGGCCGTGCCGGGTCGCGCTCCTTCAGCAGCGATTGTCGCCATTGGTCCAGTTCGGAGGCGGTGAGTAGCTTGTTCACGTTGCTGCCTCCCGCTCGGCCGCTGCTTTGGCTTCCGAACCTGACGCGGCGCTCGTTTCGCCGCTCCGATAGGCTTTGAGCACCCCGTCCACCTTGCTCACGGTCATCCGGCCGTGATATTCGCCATCCACCACGACCACGGGGCCGAGCGCACAGGCGCCGAGGCAGTTCACTGTTTCCAGACTGAACTGCTGGTCAGTGGTAGTTCCGCCGGGGTTCACACTGAGGGTTCGCTCCAGTTGCTCGAGGATCCGGTCGGCGCCGCGAACGTGGCACGCCGTCCCCAGGCAGACCTGGATCAGGTGCTTGCCTCTGGGTACCAGACTAAAGGCACGATAAAAGTTGGCCACGCTGTAGACACGGCTGGGAGGAATATCGAGCAGGCAGGCCACACGGCGAAGGGCGTCTTTCGGCAGATAGTTGTAGGCTACCTGCACTTCCTGGAGAACGGCGATGAGCATGGAAGGGTCAGCGCCATTGCGCTGCACTGCCTCGTCTACCTTGGTCAGGTCCATGGCCTACCCCTGGCCGCTGGAGACCGGCAACTTGCCGGCCAGAACCTCGCGGGCTGTGCTGAGGCGCTTGTCGCGGGCGATGTCCTCCACGGTCTTGAAACGCAGGCAGTGAGTGGGGCAGGCAGCGACGCAGGCCGGCTCTAGGCCCTGACTCTGCCGGTCCACGCAGAGGTCGCACTTGAGCACGACCTTGTCCGACTTGCGCATGCGCGCCGCCCCAAAGGGACACACCATGACGCACCACATACAACCGATGCACTTGTCGCGGTCGGCCAGCACCCAGCCCTCGTCGCCCTCCTTGGTCAGGCAGTGAGTGGGGCAAACGCGCACGCAGGGGGCGTCATCGCAGTGCCGGCACTGGAGCGGGATGGGCATCTGTTCCACGTACTCGACCATAACGCGGTAACCGGGCCGGGGAACTTCGGTGATGGCTTGCACCAGGTCCTTCGAGGCCGAGTGCTCGACCGCGCAGGCGATCTGGCAAGCCTTGCAGCCCAGGCACTTTTCTACCTCGCAGATGATCCTCTTCATGATTAGCGCTTCCTCCGATTCTGGCTTTCTCAGCCGCGGCTCTGTCGTGCTACGGAAGGAGCCGGGCCCGCTGAGCGCTCTGGAGCGCAACATGGTGTGATCGGGTGTGTACTGCTCGCCCGTGACCGCTAGTACTTGCGAAAGTCACCGGACATCTCCAGGTCTTTGATGTTGGTGCGCGTGGTGCGCGGGCCACCCTGGAACCACAGGGACGCGTCATCCTTGCCTTCAACCGTGTCCGGGAGCTGCCACTCCTGGTCCGGGCCGTAGCCGGCGCTGGCCAGGGCAGCCTGGAGCTGCTTTGAGGTTACCTGCTTGGGGTTGTAGTGCACAACAACACGCCGAAAGGCGCCGCTGGCGATTACCTGCTCTACTCCCTTGAGCGCGAGCAGGGTCTCGCGAACCAGGAGCACGTGGTGATCGGCGTACATCTTGGGAACCTGGAAGACCTTCTTTTCCGTTGCCACCGTGATCCTCCTGTGAAGCTGAGTTGTTGCGGTTGTTCTTGTGCCGCAAGCGGGGGAGTTGTCTCCCCCGCTTGCGCCATGCTCTACATTAGGCCTGTGATCCGGCCGGTCTCGAGGTCTACGTCGATGTCCATAAACACGGGTCGGGATGGCAGGCCAGGCATAGTGCGCATCGTGCCGCAGAGCGGGTAAAGGAATCCCGCACCAACGGAGGCGCGGATATCGCGCACCGGCAGCATATAGCCCTTGGGCACGCCCTTCCAGTCCTGGTTGTGCGACAGTGACAGATGGGTCTTGGCCATGCAGATGGGCAGCTTGTCATAGCCGAGCTCGGTGTACAGCTTGAGCTTGGCCTGCGCAGCAGCCTCAAAGAGGACTCCATCCGCGCCATAGACCTCCTTGGCGATGATCTCGATCTTGTCCTTGATCGGGATATCCAGCGGGTAGAGGTACTTGAAGTCGACCGGTTTCTCGCAGGCTTCGATGACGGCATTGGCCAGATCGATGGTGCCGAGCTCGCCCTGCGCCCAGTTCGTACAGGCGTAGGCACCCTCGGCTCCCGCCTCCACGGCGGCCTTGCGGACCACCTCGATTTCCTTGTCCGTATCGGCGGAGAAGCGGTTGACGGCCACCACTACCGGCACGCCGAACTTTTTGGCCGTGCGGATGTGAGCCACCAGATTGCCGGTGCCCGCTTCGAGCAGTGGGATGTTCTCTTCCTTGTAGGCTGCGGCCAGCGGCACGCCAGCCACTACGCGTGGTCCACCGCCGTGCATCTTGAGCGCGCGCACTGTGGCGACAATCACCACGCAGTTGGGAATCAGGCCACTGGCGCGGCACTTGATGTCCATGAACTTTTCCATGCCGATGTCGGCGCCAAAACCGGACTCGGTGACCACGTAGCCGCCCGAGGCCATCTTGACTGCCAGCCGGTCGGCGATGATCGAGGAGTTGCCGGGAGCGATGTTGGCGAAAGGCCCCGCATGCACAAAGGCCGGCCCGCCCGACAGCGTCTGCATCAGGTTGGGCATCAGCGCGTCCTTCATCAGGACGGTCATGGCCCCGGCTACTCCCAAATCCTCGGCAGTGACCGGGTTGCGGTTCTTGTCCGTGCCGATGACCATGCGGCCGATGCGAGCGCGCAGATCCTTGAGGTCGGAGGACATCATCAGGATGGCCATTACCTCGCTGGCAACCGAGATATCGTAGCCGCTCTGGCGCGGGCGGCCGTCGTCCTTGGTGCCCAGGCCGAGAACGATGTTGCGGATGGCCCGGTCGCTGATGTCTACTACGCGGTTGAGCGTAATCCCGTAGGG
Source organism: Chloroflexi bacterium ADurb.Bin180 (assembly GCA_002070215.1). NCBI lineage: Bacteria > Bacillati > Chloroflexota > Chloroflexi bacterium ADurb.Bin180. The sequence continues at coordinate 17,996 of MWCV01000007.1, forward strand.
GTCAATGTCCAGGCGGAAGAAGCGGCCGCGCTCTTCGGGGGTCAGCTCGGCCGGCGTCTTGGCGTTGATGCCCAGCTTTTTCAGGCGAACGAACATCCAGGGGGCGAACTTGCCATCGGGGCAGAGGGCCTTGGCCAGCTTATCGTCGGACTCGTCGTCTTCGTGCATGATGCGCGCGTCGACGGCTGCGGCCAGAAGGTTGTGCGCTGCGCTGACGGCGTGGATGTCGCCCGTGAGGTGGAGGTTGAAATCCTCCATGGGAACAATCTGAGAATAGCCGCCACCGGCGGCACCGCCTTTGATGCCAAACGTGGGGCCCTGCGAGGGCTGGCGAATGCAGGTGATGACCTTCTTACCCAGATAGTAGAGCGACTCGCTGAGGCCGCAGGTGGTAGTGGTCTTGCCTTCGCCGAGGGGAGTAGGAGTGATGGCCGTGACGTCGATGTACTTGGCGTTGGGGCGGTCTTTGAAACGTTGAAGCACATCCAGGTGGACCTTGGCCTTGTACTTGCCATAATAGTCAAGGTCGTCTTCGGTCAGGCCCACTTCGGCTGCGACGTCGCGAATCGGTCGCAGCCTAGCCGCCTGAGCGATTTCGAGGTCGCTCGGGGTAGGCGACTTGATGTCAACAATCATCGTTGCCTCCTTGTCGTATGCAGTTTTCGGTCCTCAACCGAGCGTGGTTGTGATTAGGCACACGCCGGGCTAATTCTGGACGAGCAAGACGCAAAAGAGGCTGGCAGAACTTGTGATTTATTTCACTTCCCCGCCGCTTGAGCCACTATATCATAGGTTGCCAAGCTTGTCAAGCAACCTTACACCAGAGGTCGCACGTGGCAGACCGCGTTAGCGAACCTGCCTGGTCGCCGCTTCGAGTACGTTGCGCAGGAGCATCACGTTGGTCATTGGCCCCGTGCCGCCCGGCACAGGCGTGATCATGCCGGCAACGTCCTGGGCGGCGGCGAAATCGACGTCACCGACCATCTGCTCGCCGACAAAGTTCACCCCAAAATCGATCACCACGGCACCGGGCTTGATCCAGTCGCCCTTGATCATCTGCGCTCGGCCGACCGCCGCGCACAGGATATCACCGCTGCGGCAAACAGCCGGCAGGTCGGCGGTGAGCGAGTGGCAGAGGGTCACTGTGGCGTTCTCGCGCAGCAGCAGCATGGCCATGGGTTTGCCGACAATGTTCGAGCGTCCCACGATGACGGCGTGCTTGCCTTTGAGCTCGACCTTGAACCGCTTGAGGATCTCCAGCCCTCCGGCGGGGGTAGCTGGAACAAAGAATGGCCCGACCATTGGGGGCCGGCCGACCGGTGCAACCTGGGAGAGTCGGCCGGCGTTGACCGGGTGCACTCCGTCAACGTCCTTCTGCGGGGAGAGGGCTTCCTTGACCACTGCCTCATCGATGCCCCTGGGCAGCGGCTCCTGCACCATAATGCCGTGGACAGAGGGGTCCGCATTCATCCTGGCGACGAGGTCAACGATCTCAGCCTGTGAGGCCGACTCGGGGAGGGCGTGCAGGGCAAAGCCCATTCCGCGCGCCCCAAAGGCCTTTTCGATCGCCTTGGCATAGCTGACCGAGGCCGGGTCTTCGCCGGCGCGCAGCACAGCGATGGTAGGCACCACGCCGTGAGCGGCCTTGAAAGAGGCCACCTCGGCGTTGATCTCTTCTTGCATCGTCTTGGCCAATTCGCGTCCGTTCAGCAGAATCGCGGTCATCTCTGTCTCCTTTTGTTCGGGCAGATTGCTGCCGCAGGAGGCCGCCTGAGCCCCTGTTCCCTCTCAGGGGCCGCGGTTTGAACGGGTCCGCGAGGCGCCGCCCGCGGCAGGAAAACAGCTAGAGTTTGGTTTCGACTTCCTTGAGCACACGCTCCTTGAGTTCCGGCTTGCCGGAAAGCAGCGCCATGAGCTTGAGCCGTTCCTGACCGACAAAAACCTCGTCTTTGATGCTGCCGAGGTTGATCAGCACGTTTAACGCAGCGGCGCGCAGCCCGGCCTCGGCCATCAATGCCGCCACGCCCACATCACTCACCGCGCGCACGTTGCCTTTGGCCGTTGCCTCGGGACAAAGACGCAGAACGTCGACGCAGACCTGGGCCAGCTCCATCGGCACGGCGGTGGCGTTCTTGAGGGCCGCCTGCATGGCCGCACTGCGGGTCGCCTTCTGCTCATCCGTGTCGCGTGGCATCTTGGAGACTTGGGATACTTCGCTGTAGGCCGCGACGTCGGCATCGAGCAGTTCCTGGCACTTGCAGCGCAGCGCCTCCGACTCTTTGAGCAGGCGCTGGATGTCGTCCTGGACGTTGACATAGTCTTTCTTGCCCAGGGTGAGATTGGCCACCATGCTCACCAGGGCGGCTCCGACCGCGCCAGCCAGTGCGGCGGCGCTGCCCCCACCCGGGGCAGGGGCAGAGCTGGCCAGTTCATCGAGGAAAGCGTTGAGGGGTTTGTCAATCAGCATCTGACGTCTCCTTTGATCGTGATGTTGGCGCGCGACAACGCGGCTATTCAGTGATCAGGCTGATCTCGGACACCAGGCTCTCATAGTTCCAGCCGGAAGCGGAGACACGTACCCAGAGGATGCGGTAGGGCTTGGGGTCGAGCGCTTCGGCGAGGTTCTCTGACTCGTAAAAGTACCAGCTCCCCTGGGCGATCTGCTGGCCGTGCATGGTGGGGTTGTTGTTCAGGTTGTGGTAGTAAAAGCCGTGAATCCACTCGCTTTCGCTGCCATAGATGTCACGGTAACGCACCCGGATCATCAGGGGGTACTCGGAACTGAGGTAGCCCCCGCCCGACAACGACTGCTCCACCAGCTTGACTGTGGCTCGCACACGGAGAGTGGTCAAAGGGTCAGGGAGGTCACGGTTCAGCGTCTGCTCGATGATGGTTTCGCAGTGATTGAACTCGCCTCCCTCGCGACGGAAACGGACGGCGCGCCGGGACTCATCCACCACCAGCCCAGCAGTGCCATCGACGGAGCCGCCATCGCCGCCCTGATCATTGAACACGGTCCAGGCGGTCCCCAGCGTGGCGGCAAAGTCGCCGTTGGTGATCAGATCTCGCTCGGCCTTCAGAGGGGCCAGCGGAGCCTTCCCCAGCTCGACTACCGTGCGCTGCCTGGCAGAGAGGGCTACCTGACCCGGCGGCACACCGGCCGTGATCGGCAGAGCCGTCACGTCGGCCGAGCCGCGCTGCACAATTACCTCACTGCGCTCGTTGCTGACCTCCAGCGTGTAGGCTCCATCTCCACCGAGAAGGGCGGCTGCTTGAAGGCTCTCCACTCGGAACTCGAGGGGCGAAGCACCGCGAAGAACTGTGTTGACGTAAAGTCGACCGCCGCGCAGGTAGACGCTGATATGAGCTGACCGCGGGCTGGCACCAAAGCGCGGAGCAACCATGCGCTGCAACACGACCGATGTGCCGGGGAAGAGCCTGAGCTGCGACTGGTCAAAGAAGGTGACCTGCGCCTGGGCGGTCTGGTCCACACTGAGCACTACGCCCTCGGGTACGGAGATGGTCTCGCCTTTGAGGATGGGCCGCGCCCCTCCCTGCTGGGGATCCTCGACTACGACGGTGCCTTCCAGACAGGTAACCTGCGCCTCGTGGTTGCGAGTGGCATTGATCAGCAGCCAGCGTCCTCCAAGAGGAATGGAGATGGCCAGAGTGCAGAAAACGACGAATGAAGCGAGGAGGACTGTCCAGGCCAGGCGGGCCGGGTTTTTCCGCATCAAGAGGTTACCTCGAATTGTCCGAACTCACCGCTGGGTTGCTCCCACAGCACCTTGACTTGCTCGACCTGTGCGCCCGGCGGGCCCTGGTGGAGCCAGGATAACAACTGCTCCAGGGACTGCCGTTGGCCCTCGGCTACAACCTCGACACTGCCATCCCACAGGTTGCGCACATACCCGCACAGCCCCATCTCACGCGCCCTGTGCAGCGTGTAGTAGCGAAAGCTCACGCCCTGAACATAGCCACGCACCGAGGCATGGAGTCGCGCCTCGGCGGGCTTGCGTTTCATCGAGCGGCCCCACGAACCACGGCCAACCTCCAGCGTCCGATTATACCGTGCCCCGCTGACCCTGACAAGCACTCCCGGCAGTCACCCTGGACAGGAAGGTCACCAGTTTACCGCCACCATCTGCCGCTGGTACTGCTTGTCCCAGTAATAGACCATTTTGAACTGCTGACCATATTCGTGGACTCGCCTGGTAATGTCCACGTCTTGCTGGCAATAGCTGAGAATCTTGTCGAGCTGACCCTGTCGGTACCAGCGGATCGCCTGCAGCCCGTCGCTGGTTTTGCCCACGCGCAGCGTGGCTGTGGCCACCGAATCGAGGGACACGCGGAAACCGAGGCGGTGCGCCAGATGGTCCATCAAGTCCAGCGTCGGCAGGCGTTCAAAGGGGAACTCGCCGTAGCCCCGCAGGACCTCATAATCGAACTCGACCACGTTAAAGCCAACGATGAGCTCGGCAGAACGCAGCTCGTCGACCAGAGCCCTCACCCTCTTCTCGGTGTAGCGGTGGAAGGAGTTGGTGGCCGTGCTGTAAGTGACGGCTACCGACATGCCCAGCTTGCGCACGTTGGCCTTGCCGCCGACTTCTTCCAGGGAGCGCTGCGTTTCGAGGTCAAAGTAGATGAGGTTGATGTCAGCTCCCCCGATGCTGGAGATGCTTGGCATAGATCCAGAGGTCGTCGCCGTCGCGGTAGTAGTCGCGTGCCGCTAGGTGCCCCTCGTAGCCCACCCGTTCGTAAAAGGCCCGGGTGGGATCATAGGGGGCTGTGCCGCTGGTCTCGAGCACGATCACGCGAACCCCCTGACTGCGGAGATAGTCCTCGGTGTAGCTCAGCAGTTGGCGGCCGACGCCCTTGTTGTGCTGTTGCTTGTTGACCGCGATCCAGTACAGATCATAGGTTCGGTCCGTGAGCGCTGTGGGCCCGACGCAGATAAAGCCCAGCACCTGGCCATCATCCCCACCGGCGCGGTGAGGTTCGGCACAGGCCACAAAAAAGAGATAGTCTTCCTGGTCTGGTTTGTGCAGAAAGCAGTCGAGCAGCTCATCGACCGTCTCCACTTCCTCCTCAGTGAACACATCCACTCCAGCACTGATGTCGAGAATGGCCTGACGGTCTCTCTCCTCAGCACGACGAAAAGTCAGCACGCCTGTCCTCCAACGCGAATGAAAGGATCTTGAGAATCATTTGCTCATAGGTCAGCCCCGCTGCTCTGGCCGAGCGGGCAAAGCCAGCGTCCGAGGCGATAGAAGGATTGGGATTCACTTCGAGGACGTAGGCGGTCTCCCCTTTCAGGCGCAGGTCCACGCGGCCATAGCCCCAACAGCGGGTGACGATGGACCACGCCCGCAACGCCGTCTCTCTGACGATGCGCGCCGGCTCCTCTGCAAGCTGAGCGGGGCACACGGCCGGGGTATGGCTGTACTCCCACGTCTCTTCGTTCCACTTGGCGGCATAGCCCACGATCCTCTTGTTTGGCTCGCTGATCGCGCTCAGGTCAATTTCCGCCAGCGGGAGCGCTTCAGGCGGGTTGCCCCAGATGGCGACATTGATTTCTCTCCCGTCGATGAATGCCTCGGCGAGCGCCTGCTGGCGGCACTGCTCCGTAACGAAACCAACCCTGGCCTTCAGTTCGGCGAGGTCGGCCACCACGGCCCCGTCGTCGATGGCTACGCTGCTGTCCTCCGCTACTGGCTTGACGATCAGGGGAAACGGCAAGTTCCTCACGTGGCCCGGTGTAACCTGGCTGGCGGAACGAAACACGGCCCACGGCGGGGTCGATACGCCTGCTTTGGCCAGCAGCCGTTTCGTCCTTGCTTTGTTGAGCGCCAGAGCCAGCGCATGTCCGTCAGCACCGGTGAAACGGTAGCCAAGCGACTCGATCATGAGCGCAGCAGGGGACTCGTCGTCGATGCTGCGGCCGTCCGGCCCGACGCGGCCGTCCAGCCCCTCAAACAGGTTGAACACCACCCAATCACGCGGAGGGTAGGGGGCCAGTTTGGGCCCGACCTCGCTCTCGGCGGACACCAGCGCTACCTGGTAGAGCGACTTCTCGCGCAGCACCCTGGCCACATCCCTGGCAACGGCAGCGGTTTCCCGGTCGGCGGGGGAAATGGAGCCAGGGTCGGCTCCCTCCGGAGCACTGAAGAGCACAACCACCCCCGACGGCTCGTTGCGAGCCGGCTTGCCAGTTCGTGCTCTCGCCGTGGCGGCACACGTTCGGCGGGCACTCGCGGGTTTCGGGGCTACCTGCTCCTTCATGGCACTCAGTATACAAGGCGCAGGCCTATGAAGCAAGCAACAACCCGGAAATCGTCCCAGACTGGCCGGTGAGTCATTGACGCCAGCACATGGGGCCGCTATAATCGGCAGCCGTGGGCAAAGCCAGAGAGCCAGCTCCGGTCAAACTGATCGTCAGTGTGTTCACGCGTGACGTGACCATGCTGGCTGTTGCGCGGGGGGCTCTGGGCGGGTTGTTCGGGCCAGTGGACTATCGCAGTGAGACCCTGCCCTTTGACAACACATCCTACTATGAGCGCGAATTTGGGCCCAACCTGGTGCGGGAGATCCTGGCTTTTTCGACCCTGATCGCGCCACAAGAGCTGGCCAGCGTCAAGCTCAAGACCAACGAGCTGGAGCGAACCTGGAGGGTGGACAGCAAGCGGGTGGTGAACCTCGACCCGGGCTATGTCACTCTGGGCAAGCTGGTGCTGGCCACCACCAAGGACTATTCTCACCGCATCTATCTCGGCGAGGGCATCTACGGCGAGGTGACGCTCAAGTACGAGCACGGCGCCTTCCGTGCCTGGGAGTGGACTTATCCGGACTATGCCAGTGCGGAGTACCGGGCCATCTTTGCCGCCATTCGCCAGCTCTATGCCGAGCAGCTACGGCAGGAGAGCGCAGGCTAGGCCGGCTCGTTCGGCGCCAACCAGAGAGGGCCCGTGCCGCCGATATGGCACGGGCCCTCTCTCTATGTGCAGCGATGGGCGAGTCTACAGCCTGGGCCGGGGCAAGAGCCCCGCTAGCTCGAGGATCTCCTGAACGGCCTCTTCCCATTCGATGGCCATGACGTGCACTCCGCGTACTCCGGGGATCTCGCGCATCTCCTGGATGATGTCGGCGCACTGCTTGATGCCTTCTTTGCGCACCTGCTCCTTGGGCACGCCCTTGAGCCGGGCGATGACGTCCTCCGGCACGTCCATACCAGGCACACTGTTCTGCATATACCGTGCCATGCCGATGCTCTTGATTGGCCCGACGCCAGCCAGGATGAAGCACTTTTCGTGGATGCCCAGATCAACTACCCGTTTCATGAACTCTTTGAACTTGGGCACGTTGTAGATGAGCTGCGTCTGAATAAAGTCCGCCCCGGCGGCCACTTTCTTGGCCAGCCGATAGGGCCGGTAGTCGAACGGGTCGGCAAAGGGGTTCTCCGCTGCGCCGATGAAAAAGCGCGGTTCCACCGTCTCGATGGCCTCTCCATTGGCGAACTTTTTCTCATCGCGCAGGGCCTTGACCAGCGCCACCAGTTGAATCGAGTCCAGATCATAGACGCCGCGCGCCGTGGGGTGATTGCCGAACTTTTGATGGTCTCCGGTGAGGCAGAGCAAGTTCTTGATGCCCAGAGCCGAGGCGCCCAGCAAGTCGGCCTGAATGGCCAGCCGATTGCGGTCGCGGCAGGTCATCTGGATGGTCGGCTCGATGCCTTCCTGCAGCAGCATAATGCCGACCGCGATGCTCGACATACGCACGATGGCGGTCTGGTTGTCGGTGATGTTGACCGCATCCACCAACCCTTTGAGGAGGGCAGCCTTGCGCTTGATTGCCTCCGCCTCGGCGCTCTTGGGAGGACCCAGCTCGCCGGTCGCGGCAAACTGGCCCGAAGCCAGGATCTTTTCGAGGTTGCTGGAGACCTTCATAGTTTGATATCCTCCCTGACGATCTTGCGCGGGCCGCCATCATAGTCCTTGGACCAGTCCTTGTACGTCATCAGCGACGACAGACGGTCGAGCTGGCCGAGCTTGCCGAGCCGGTCGTAGATGAGCTGCCAGGCGCAATCGGTTTCGGGGTTCACCTCGCATTTGCCCCGCTGTGAACCTCCGCAGGGGCCGTTGAGCAGGTTCTTGGCGCACCGGGCGATGGGGCAGACGCCGCCCGTCAGGCCCAGAATGCAGTCGCCGCAGGCCCGGCAGCGCTCCACCAGCACTCCGTGCTCCACGGCCATACCCAGGAAGGTGGTGTTGACGCCCGGCAGGATCACTTTGTCCGGGTAGCGCTCGGCCAGGGCCTGCACTCCGATGCCGCAGGCCAGTGAAAGCACCGCGTCGGCCTGATTGATCTGCTCTGCCACGGCATCGATGAACTCCCACTCGCACTGGCGCTGCACCGTCTGCTCACTAAAGATCTTTTGGCCGCCGGGATCCATAGCCGAGGCGATGCGCAGGCTGGAGGCCAGCAGACCGACTTCTTTCTCTCCACCGGCAAAGCTGATCGTGACGCAAGTGCCGCAGCCCAGGATCAGGATGTTGCGGTACGGCGCGAGCAGGGCCTTGATTTCAGCGATGGGCTTTTGCTTGGCTTTGATCATCTCAGTTGCTCCTCCCTGGCTGGACGGGACTCGCACCCAGCTCCTTGACTTTGCTGGCCAGCCTGGTCACGTCTTCGACCAGACTCGCGCACTCGCCCGGCGGAGTATTGAACATCTCCAGGCGTGCGCCGTTGAGGCCCAGGTCATCGAGCATCTTCTTGACATAGGCCACCCGTTGACCGGCGTGGACGTTGCCCTTGTCGTTGTGGCATTCGCCGACGATGCAGCCGGCCACAAAGACCCCGTCGGCCCCGTACTCGAACGCTTTGAGCAGATACAGCGCGTCGACCTTGCCCGAGCAAAGAACGTCGATGACTTGAACGTTGGCTGGCAGGGCTGCCTTGACCACTTCGGGGCTCTCCCCCGAGTAGGCACAGTAGCGGCAGGCAAAGCCAACGATGCCCGGCTCGCCGCCGCTCCTGGCGCGCATAATGGCCAGTTTGACCTGCCGCAGCACCCCTTCATCGGATTGCAGCGTCATGGTGATGGCCTTGGCCGGGCATTCCGTCGCACACAGCCCGCAGGCCTGGCAGTAGTCAACGGGCACCTCCGCTGTGCCGCGGTCGACCCCCGGCACTTCAAAGGGGCAGACGCGCACGCAGGTGAGGCAGGCAATGCACTTGTCGGGATCCACCCTGGCCCCGGCGCCGCAGGTGAGGCAGCGCAGGGCCGCACGCACGGCCTGCGCCTCAGAGTAGCCATGCTCGACTTCATCGAACGTAGAGCGTCGCAAGGCGGCATCGGTCTTGGGCAGCGGCTCCCGGTCCAGCTTGCGGATGTGGTCCAGCGTCTTTTGCTGGATGGTGCCGAGTTTGGCGGGATCTGGCGGCTGGACGGTCTGCGGGTCGACGCCGCGCAGATAGGCATCGATCGAGCGGGCTGCCCGGTGCCCCGCGGCCACGGCATCGATGATGAACCCGACACGCGTGACCGCGTCGCCGCCGGCAAAGACACCTGCTTTGGTGGTGGCCAGAGTCACCGGGTCGACCTGGATGGCGCGGCGCTTGGTCTGGGCAATGGAGCCGTCCTTGGGCAAAAAGCTCAGGTCGGGTCCCTGACCGATGGAAAAGATGATCAGGTCGGCCGCAAGGATATGCTCCGTGTCGACGAACTCTTCCATGTCGATGGCGCCATCGGGCTTGAAGCCGTGAAAGTCGACCTTGACGCACTTGATTCCGGCCACCTTGCCTTCATCGAGTACGCACTCCTTGAAGGTTCGGCCGGGGAACATCTCGATGCCCTCTTCCTTGGCTTCCTCGATCTCCCAGGGATGAGCGGGCATGGTCTCATCGCTCTCCAGGAAGGCCATCGACACCCTGTCAGCGCCGAGGCGGACCGCCGTACGCGCCACATCGATGGCCACGTTGCCCCCGCCCAGCACCAGCACCTTGCGATGTCGCAGGTCGATCCGTTCGCCCAGAGCGACGCGGCGCAGGAATTCGGTATTCAGCCACACGTCCGGGAGGTCGGCGTTGGGCAGGCGCAGCCTGGCACCCACGTGCGAGCCGACAGCCAGAAAGACGGCCTTGAAGCTATCGGCGAACAGCCCGTCGACGTCGGCCACACGCATGTTGGTGACAAACTCAATGCCCAGCTCCTTGAGCGGGGCGATCTCCAGGTCGATGGTTTCGCGCGGCAGGCGGTAGAGGGGAATCCCGACCTGCATTGTGCCGCCCAGCCTGGGATAAGCCTCAAACACGGTGACCCGGTAGCCCAGGCGCGCCAGGTCGTGTGCGGCGGTCAGGCCGCCCGGCCCGGAGCCGACGACAGCTACCTTGGCGTCCTTTGGCGGCGCGCAGCTGAGCCCCGGGGCGTGCCCGAGGCCGAGGTCATGGCGCTCGGTGACAAAGCGCTTGAGGGCACAGATGGCCACCGGTTCGTCCACGTCCTTGCGTCGACACTGGTCTTCACAGGGGTGCGCGCACACCTTGCCACAAATGTAGGGGATGGGGTTCGGCTCGCGGGCGATTCGGTAGGCCTCTTCGAAATTGCCGCGGGCGATGGCGTGAACATAGCCACGCACATCGGTGTGCGCAGGGCAAGTGGCTGCGCAAGGAGGAAGGGGCTCCACCGGCGGTGGCGCCCGCAGGTCCCGCTTCTCACTCGTCATCGACTCGTCCTTTCTACCCTTGGGGCAACGCCCTCGTCACGCTCCAGGCCACGCTGGTGTCATCAGCGTGTAGGACCAGTCTCCCAGGGCCCAGCCCCGCGGGAAATGTGGGATGTGCCTGCCATTCTAGACTGTCTGCGTCAATTGCGCAACAAAGCAAAGCGATATCTGTCAATTACAGATATCGACGGCATGCTCTGAACAGCGCAAACGAAGCGGGCGGACAAAGCTTCGCCGGTCCGCTTGCCTCGCCCGCGGTTCGGCGCTATAATAGCAAAACATCTATAGTGCAAGAAGGGACCGAGTATGTGGCACAAAGACCGCGTGCTGGTGCGCAATGTCGGGCTGGACCAACCGTGGTTCCGCCGGTTCCACGTGACTTTCGACCCTCGCCGTGAGCGCATCTACCCCAACGAGCCTCGTGTGTGGCATCCCCCCACGGACGTGTATGAGACGGACAACGACCTCACGGTGAGAATCGAGATCGCTGGCGTGGCAGAGGACGATTTTGAGGTGTACCTGCAGGGCAAGGTGATGACCGTGCACGGCTTTCGTCACGACCCGGCATCCAAGCTGTCCTATCAACAGATGGAGATCAGCTACGGCGAGTTCCTCAGCCAGGTCTACCTGCCGATGGAGGTCGATGAGGACGATGTGCAGGCCAGCTACGAGGACGGCTTCCTGAGCGTCGTGATGCCCAAGGCGCGACGGGAGCACAAGGTCGCGGTGGTCGTGGTGGAACACGACCCCACTGTAGATATCCAATGACCATAGTGGAGTGAGATGTGATGAGTGAAGAGAACAAGCCAGAGCAGACGCCCCCGGTGCCCCCTCTAGAACCGGAGAAGGCGGGCGGGCCCCCGGTCATCCCGGAGATACTGCCGATTTTGCCGTTAAAGAATACCGTTGTCTATCCGATCCCGATCCTGCTGCCGCTGATCGTCGGGCAGCCGCGCTCGATCAAGCTGGTCGATGATGTGGTAGTTGGCAATCGAATGGTGGCACTGGTCGCCCTCAAGGATCCCGGCGTAGAAGAGCCAGGGCCGGACGATGTCTATCGCGTTGGCTCGGCGGCGGTGATCGCGCGCTTTGCCAAGGCTCCCGATTCAACGATCCGCCTGTTTGTACAGGGCATGGAGCGGATCAAAATCGTCGAGTTCACCCAGACCGAGCCGTACATGATGGCCAGGGTCCAGGTCGCGCCGGAAAAGGTCGAGGACACGGTCGAGATCAAGGCGCTGATGCACAACACCAGCGAGTTGTTCCGCCGCATGGCTTCGCTGATGCCCTACATCCCGGAAGAGCTGATCATGGCCACCCTGAGCGTGGAGGATCCACGCCAGTTGGCCTATCTGGTAGCCTCCTACGTGCGTATGGATATGTCCGACGCGCAGACGATCCTCGAGGCCGAGACCATCAGCGACAAGCTGCAAAAGCTCAATACCGTGCTGGGCAAGGAACTCGAGGTGCTCGAACTGGGCAAAAAGATCCAGGACCAGGCCCAGGGCGAGATGGAAAAGATGCAGCGTGAGTACTATCTGCGCGAGCAGCTCAAGGCGATCAAGAAAGAGCTCGGTGAAGAGGATGAGCAGCAGCTCGAAATCAAAGAGCTGACCGACAAGGTGGCCAAGGCGGGCATGCCGCCCGAAGCAGAGAAGGAAGCCAAACGTGAGCTCGACCGACTGGTCAAAATGCCCTCCGCCGCGGCGGAGTACTCGGTCATCAAGACCTATCTGGACTGGCTGGTCAGCCTGCCCTGGCAGGTGGCCACCACGGACAATCTGGACATCAGGCGGGTCAGGCAGGTGCTCGACGAGGACCACTATGATTTGGAAAAGCTGAAGGAGCGCATTCTCGAATACCTGGCTGTGCGCAAACTGCGTCAGGAGCGCAAGCAGGTGCTGGAGCAGCAGGCGACAGAAAAAGATGAGGCGCAGCCCGAAAACGCCGAGGTCGTCTCGCCGCAGCCAGAGCCAGCGCCGGCAGGGGCCGCCGAGCCCGAGTCAGGCCCTGACGCCGAGACGCCGGTGGACCATATCCGGATGGAGCGGGAAGGGGTCATCCTCTGCTTTGTCGGACCGCCTGGCACTGGCAAGACCTCGCTGGGCCAGAGCATCGCCCGGGCTATGGGCCGCAAGTTCACCCGTATGTCGCTGGGCGGCATGCGTGACGAGGCCGAGATCCGTGGCCACAGGCGAACCTACATCGGCGCCATGCCGGGACGAATCATCCAGGCTATCAAGCGAGTTGGCTCCAAGAACCCCGTCTTTATGCTCGACGAAGTGGACAAGATCGGCATGGACTGGCGTGGTGACCCATCGTCGGCCTTGCTCGAGGTGCTAGACCCGGAACAAAACCGCGACTTTCGCGATCATTACCTGGATGTCCCCTTCGACCTGTCGCAGGTGATGTTCATCACCACCGCCAATCTGCTGGACCCGATCCCGGAGCCACTCAAGGACCGCATGGAAATCCTGCAGCTATCCGGCTACACGGAAGAGGAAAAAGTCCGCATTGCCTATGGCTACCTGATTCCCCGCGAGATCCGCGAGAGCGGCCTCAAGCCTGACGAGATCGAGTTCAGTGAAGCGGCCCTGCAAAAGATCATCCGCGACTATACGCGTGAGGCGGGCCTGCGCAACCTGGAGCGGGAGATTGGCTCGGTGTGTCGCAAGGTGGCCACCAAGATCGCCGAGGGAGAGGCCACGGGCAAGGCGCTGATCACTCCAGAAGTGGTCCAAGAGATGCTGGGCAAACCCAAGTACTTTTTTGAGGCCGCTGAACGGACGATGATCCCTGGCGTCGCCACCGGCCTAGCCTGGACCGTCACCGGGGGAGACATCCTCTTCATCGAAGCGACGCGCATGCCAGGCGGCAAGGGCTTTATGGTGACAGGGCAGCTCGGTGAGGTGATGAAAGAATCGGCTCAGGCAGCGCTCAGCTATGTGCGTTCCAAGGCAAAAGACCTGGGCATTCCCGACGACGCCTTTGCCAAAAGCGACATCCATCTGCACGTGCCGTCCGGAGCGATCCCCAAGGACGGCCCGTCCGCCGGCGTAACCATGGCCACGGCTCTGGTATCGCTGCTAACGGGAAAGCCAGTGAATCCCAAAGTGGGCATGACCGGAGAGATCACCCTGCGCGGTCAGGTGCTGCCCATTGGCGGGATCAAAGAAAAGACGCTGGCTGCCAGGCGGGCCGGTCTGAGCACGGTGGTTCTGCCACGGCGCAACGAGGCGGACCTGGATGAGCTGCCAGAGGACGTGCGCAAGGAGATGAAATTCGTTCTCGCTGATCGGGTAGAGGACGTACTCGCGGCCGCTCTGGTCGGCGGGCTGCCGGGGCCAGGCAGCAAAAAAACGAGACAGACCAAGAGACTCGCGGAGAGTGGCGAAGCGGTCAAGCCGAACGCCGAACAACCAGCAACAAAGAGGAGGAAGAAATCAAACCAAAGTGGCCAGACGAAGAAGGAGTAGTCAGCAGATGACCTGGCGACGTGTCGACCTGCATATACACACACTTGCGTCGCAAATGTGTTACCAACAACCGAATACCACCTATCTCAAGATCCTGCAAAAGGCCGAGGAAAAAGGGCTGGATATCATTGCCCTGACCGACCACAATACTGTGGCCGGTATCGATGCCATTCGCAGCCGCATTGAGGAGCTGGAGCTCCTTGAGCGACTAAAGCGGCTGCGCGACGATGAGCGGCGCGAGCTGGAAGACTATCGCCGTTTGGGCCGCAAAATGCTGATCCTGCCCGGATTCGAATTCACCGCCACGCTGGGGTTCCATATTCTGGGCATTTTCCCGCCCGAGACCCCGGTGCGCGAACTCGAGCACCTGCTGCTCAACCTGCGCATTCCCGCTGACCGGCTCGATCAAGGCTCCAGCGAGGTGGGCGCTACAGTCGATGTGATCACTGCTTATCGAACCATTGCCGAAGCAGGGGGGCTGGTCATTGCCGCCCATGCCGATTCTACCCATGGCGTTGCCATGCGCGGGTTTGACTTTGGTGGCCAGACCAAGATTGCCTACACGCAGGATCCCAACCTGCACGCGCTCGAGGTTACCGACCTGATGGAATCGGGCCGGCGCACAACGGCGTCTTTCTACGACGGTTCCAAGCCAGAGTACCCACGTCGTATGCACTGTATTCAGGGCTCTGATGCGCATCGTCTGGACCGCGACCCGCGTGACAAGCACTCCCTGGGCATTGGCGACCGGGTGACCGAGATCGACCTGCCGGAAGTGAGCTTTGAGGCGCTCAAGGCGGTGTTCCTGGGCAAGGATTTCACGCGCACACGCCCTTACCAGCCCGCCCTGGCAGTGGACTATGTGCGCGCCGCTCAGGAGCGCGGGCCGACTATCGTCCAGTCGTTCCACGACGGGTTCTCGCGTCAGGGCGGCCGGCTGCAGGCGATCCTGCGCGATGTGGTGGCTTTTGCCAACACCAATGGCGGCACCCTCTATGTCGGGGCCAGCGCCAAGAAGGGCTCGCAGGTGAGCGGTGTGGATCGCCCGGATGAGGCGAGCCGCGTGGTGGCTGATGCCGTGGGCCGCGCCGTTGCCCCGCCGCTGGACGTGGACATCGACCAGCTCAAGTCGCAGGGCAAGACGGTCCTGCGGGTGACCGTGCCCAAGGGCGATAACCCGCCCTATGCGCTGGATGGAGTCGAAGTCTACATCCGCCAGGAAGCCGAGACCAGCAGGGCCATGCGCGACGAGATCGTGCAACTGGTGCGCAAGTCCATTGTTGGTGCGCCATCAGCACAGGCAGCCCCGGCGGCTCAGGCGGCCGCGGCGCCTGCTACCGTTGCAAAGCCACCCGCTGTTGCCGCGGCGCCGGCCGACGAGCACCTGATCCCCCCGCCGCGAACTGGAGTGGAGATTGTCGAGGTCACCGAGCGCGAAGGCACCAAGTACTACACGGTGCGTGACCTGCGCAATCGCAACGTGGTCCAGAATGTAACCCGCATGTCTGCCCGTCGGCTGTGGCGCTATGCCATCACCGAGAACGAGAGTGCGCCGGTGCAGGAGGACAAGGTGACCTGGCGGGGAAGCATCGGCCTGGTCAAGGCCTATCGCCGCGCCGGACGCAAGTTCTACGACATGGCTCAACGGGGCAGTGACGGTCACCTCCATCTCTACTACGGGGTTACGGACGACGGCATCCACGGCGACTGGAAACAGTTCGTCGCGCAGCCACAGTAGGCAGTGAGAACGACGCCCCGCGGGTCGGGTCGAAACGACTGACCCGCGGGGTTCTGGCCTGCTGTCACGCCGTTGCTCGCACCTTGAGAAAGGCGCTAGCCAATGATCGAGTTCGTCTTCCTCGGGACCTCCGCCTCCGCGCCATCCGTCGAACGAGGGCTCTCTGCGGCGATGGTGATGCACGATGACCAGCGCTTTCTGGTGGACTGCGGAGAAGGCACCCAGAGGCAGATCCTGCGCAGCGGCCTGGGCTTTAAACGCCTGGACAAGGTCCTGCTGACCCACGGCCACCTGGACCATATCCTGGGGCTGGGAGGTCTGGTTTCGACGTTCGCCCGCTGGGAGGCAGGTACGGATCTGTCTATCTATGCCGGGGGCTGGGCTCTCGAGCGCGTGCGCGACCTGATGAACGTAGTGCTGCGCGGCGGAGAGGTACAACTGAGGATCGACTACCAGGAGCTCAAGCCCGGCGTCATCTGGAAGCGCCGCGGCCTGACCGTGCGCGCCTTCCCTGTGGTGCACCGGGGGCCGGGCTGTTTTGGATTTGTCTTTGAAGAGGACAGCCACCGGCCGTTCCTGGCCGAAGAGGCCGAGCGGCTCGGCGTGCCCTCTGGCCCGGAGCGCCGGCTGCTGGTCAGCGGACAGGCAATCGCCCTGGCCGACGGCCGCGTTATTCAGGCCGAACAGGTGCTGGGTCCGCTCATCCCTGGCGTCAAGCTGGCCTGGGTGGGCGATGCGGCAGAGACGGACAGCCTGGTCGAGCACGTCGCCGGCGCGGATGCCCTGGTCATCGAGGCCACCTACCTGGACGTAGAAGCGGATATGGCCCAGCGCTTTGGTCACCTTACCGCGTCGCAGGCGGCCACCCTGGCCTATGAGGCCGGCGTGAAAAAGCTCTATCTCACGCACATCTCGCGGCGCTATTCTGCCAGCCAGGCCAAAGCTGAGGCCGAGCCGATCTTTCCCAACGTGGTCGTGGCCAGAGATCTGGATTCGTTCCGCGTGTGCCGCACGGATGAAGCAGGGCTGGAAGCACCCGCTGCCAGCCAGGAGAAACAATAGCGGTGAGCCTGCGTTCTTGCCTCGCGACCCTGGAACAAACCGGTGAGCTGCAGACCGTCCAGCAGGAGGTCGACCCGACACTGGAGATGGCCCGTGTTATCTCTGCGCTGGACGAGCGGCCGGTGCTCTTCCCTTGGGTCAAGGGATCACGCTTCGCTGTCGTCGCCGGGTTCAATGCGCGTCGCGAGCACGTGGGCCAGTGCCTGGGCGTGCCGCGGCAGCAGCTCATCGCCGCTATGCGTTCGGCATTGCAGCACCCTGTGCCTCCGCCGATGGTGACCTCAGCGCCGTGCCAGGAGGTGGTAGAGGACCAGGTCAACCTGTTCGACCTGCCGGTGCTGCTTCACCTGCCAATGGACGGCGGGCACTACATCTCGGCCGGAGTGGTCATCGTCCGCGACCGCGACCTGGGGCGCAATATGAGCTTTCATCGCCTGCTGCGCCTGGATGAGCGGCGGCTGGGCGCGCGCCTGGTGGAGGGCAGGGGTACGCACGCGGCACTCGCCAAAGCGGGCGGCAAGCTGGAGTTGGCCATTTGCATCGGCAACTCGCCGGCTGTGCTGCTCGCCGCTGCCACCAGCCCGGCGCCGGGAGTCGACGAGCTGGCTATTGCCAATGCCCTGCAGCCGACGCCGCTGGTCAAGTGCCGCACGGTCGACCTGGAGGTGCCCGCAGAGGCCGAGTTTGTGCTGGAGGGCCGCTTCACGGGCGAGCTGGTGACCGAGGGGCCCTTCCTGGACCTGACGGAAACGATGGACCGGGTGCGGCAGCAGCCGGTGCTCGAAGTGACCTGCCTCACGCACCGGCGCGAGGCCATCTATCAGGCCCTGCTGCCGGGCGGGCTGGAGCACAAGCTGCTGATGGGCATGCCCCGCGAACCCACGATCTTTGACGAGGTGAGCCGGGTCTGCGAGTGCAAGGACGTGCTGCTCACGCCTGGCGGGGGTGCCTGGCTTCACGCCGTGGTCCAGATTCACAAGCGAGGCCCCGACGACGGGCGCCTGGCTCTGGAGGCGGCGTTCCGCGGGCACGGCTCACTCAAGCACGCCTGCGTAGTGGATGATGATGTCGACATCTCTGACCCGCGCCAGGTCGAATGGGCCATCGCCACGAGGGTGCAGGCGGACACGAGCATCGTCATTTGGCCGGATCAGCCAGGCAGCTCGCTGGATCCCTCGGCGCACCACGAACCAGGTGTCAGGTCGCGGACGGCCAAGATGGGCGTTGACGCCACCATTCCCTGGCGCAAACCAGACGGCGAGCTGCGCACCGCAAAAGAGCGGGCCCAGTTCCGCCGCAGCGGCTATGAGCCAGTCTCACTGGACCAGTACAGGCTGCACTGGTAACACTTGTGGGGGTTTGCGCCGGCCAGTTGACTATCGCCACGCTTTGCATAGAGTACAGCCATGCGCAAACTGACCAAACGTCTGTTGTGGGGCCTGGCCCTGATCTTTGCCTTTGTCATCATCTGGCAGAAGGTGCACTTTGTGGTGGTCATTCACGCCACCTTCTGGCAGCTCCTGCTCCTGTTTTTGGGGCTGGCCGCGGGCATTTACCTCGTTTTTGAGGTCCTCTTCGGCGATTCGGACCCCGGTCCGCGGGGCGGTGCGGCCCGCGACGAGTCATGAACCTGACTCAGGCCGACCAGGCAATGCTTGATGGCTCCTTCGGCCCGGCGGTGCAAAAGGCCATGCGTATGGTGGCGGCGCTGGGCAAGATCTTCGGGGCCAACGAGCTGGTGCCTGTTGGCAGCGCTCAGGTCTCGGGAGTGAGCTACAAGAACCTCGGCGACGCTGGCCTCGAGTTCCTCGAAGACTGGGCAGCGCAGGGGGCGCGGGTTCGTGTGCCCGCACTGATGAATCCGGCCGGCATGGATCTGGAGCGCTGGCGCGAGATGGGCATTTCGGCCGAGTTCGCGGCCAGACAGCAGCGGGTGGTGGCTGCGCTCACGACGATGGGTGTCACCGCGACCTGCACATGCACCCCCTATCTGGTCGGCTATGAGCCTGGAGCCGGTGAACATCTGGCCTGGAGCGAGTCCTCTGCCGTCAGCTACGCGAACTCGGTGCTGGGCGCGCGCACCAACCGGGAGGGCGGGCCTGGCGCGCTGGCTGCGGCCATCGTTGGTCGCACGGCGGCCTATGGCCTGCATCTGCCCGAACGCAGAAAAGCCACGCATCTCATCGATGTCTCCTGTGCCCTGGCCGGTCCCGCCGACTATGGTGCCCTGGGCTACTGGGTGGGTGGACAGGTTGCGGACGGAGTGCCCTACTTTCGCTTGCACGCGCCGGGGCGTAGGCCAGAGCAGGAAGAGTTGATGGCTCTGGGTGCGGCGATGGGAGCGAGCGGCGCAGTAGCCCTCTATCACATCGAGGGCGTAACGCCCGAAGCCGAGTTCGCCCGGTCGGCGCTGAAGGATTGCGCTCCAACCAGGCTGGTGGTGAGGGACCTGGCTGCGGCCTTTGCGGCCCTCAACTCGCCGCTGGAGCACATTGATTTCGTGAGCCTCGGCTGCCCACACAGCACCCTGGCCGACATAGAGCGAGTGGCGGCGCTGGTCAAAGGGCGTCGCGTGCGGGCCACCCTGTGGGTTACTACCTCGAGAGGCGTCGCGGCCCGGGCCAGAGAGAGCGGAG
The DNA here is from genome assembly GCA_002070215.1 of Chloroflexi bacterium ADurb.Bin180. Lineage (NCBI taxonomy): Bacteria > Bacillati > Chloroflexota > Chloroflexi bacterium ADurb.Bin180. The sequence goes on from MWCV01000007.1 coordinate 37,629, forward strand.
CCGTGGATACGATTGAGGCGTCTGGCGCGCGCGTGTTCGCGGATACCTGCCTGGTGGTTGCACCAGTTGAGGAGTTGGGCTTTCGCGCGATGGCCACCAACTCGGCCAAAGCGGCGTTCTACGCGCCGACTCACTCGAGAATCGAGAGGCGCTTTGGCACGCTTGAGCAGTGCGTAGCTGCCGCGCTGAGCGGTGAGTGGCCGCCACAGGACGCGGTCGCTGGAAGTGGCTCATGCTGCGCCTGATTGGACGCGTGATCCAGCCAGGCGAGGCGGAAGGAGAGGCGCTGGTCTCCTCTGCTCCCGTTGGTTTCCTGGGCGGGGTGGACCCGGACACGGGTATCGTTATCGAGGCGGGACATCCGTTGGTCGGGCAGTGCGTGGCCGGCAAGGTGCTGGTGTTCCCCACGGGCAAAGGCAGTACCGTTGGCTCCTACACACTCTACCGCCTGGCCACGCGCGGGCTGGCCCCCTGCGCTCTGATCAATGCCCGCAGCGAGGCCATTGTAGCGGTGGGAGCCATTATGGCCGAGATCCCGATGCTTGACCAGGTCGATATCTCGTTATTCCACAGCGGCGATCACGTGCGCATCAACGGCGAGGAGATTCTCGTTGGATGAGCTGCTGTTTGTCAAACTGGGCGGATCTCTGATCACGCGCAAGTCCGCCGCCAGTGCAGCCAGGCCGCGGGTCATCCGCCGGCTGGCGCACGAGATCCGCGGCGCGCTCGATGAGGCGCCTGGCCTCAGGCTGGTGCTGGGGCATGGCAGCGGCTCGTTCGGGCATGTGGTGGCGCACCGCTATGCGGTGCAAAGCGGCTGCCACGACTGGCTGGGCTATGCCCTCACCAGCGCGGCGGCAGCCCGGCTCAATCGCATCGTCGTCGACGCGTTTCTGGAAGAGGGGGTGCCAGTGGTGGCGTTGCAGCCCTCGGCCTCCGCGCGCTGCCGGGAAGGCAAGCTGGTGGACCTGGCCTGGCAGCCGGTGGCCGAGCTGCTCCAGCATCAGCTCGTGCCCTTGGTCTATGGCGATGTCGCCCTGGATGAGGTATGGGGCTCGACGATCATCTCTACGGAGACGATCTTTGCCTGTCTGGCGCATCACCTCCAGCCGACGCGTGTGCTGCTGGTGGGCGAGGTGCGCGGGGTCTACACGTCCGACCCCCATCTCGACGCGCGGGCGAGGCTGATCACGTACATCGCTGCCGGGCGACAGATGCCCGAATCTGTCGACATCGCCGGCTCCAACGCGGTGGACGTGACCGGCGGCATGCACAGCAAGGTCGATATTATGGCCGCGTTGGTTCGTGAACTACCAGGACTGCTGGTTCAGTTCTTGTCCGGATCTCGCCCGGGGTTGCTGCGCCGCTCGCTGCTCGACCGCGAGTTGAACCCCGGCACTTGTCTCACTGGCCGTCAGTGAGGCTTCCGGAGTTGCCCCCTGACGGTGACCGCCCGGCTCGTAGTATAATGGCGGTTGGAATCTGGCAAGCGAAAGAATAGGAGCGAATGCTGCTTACAACTGTGGCTTTTGTCTTTGTCTTTGGCCTGGTCATGCTGGTCCACGAGCTGGGTCACTTGATCACGGCTCGGCGGGCGGGCATTACGGTGCTCGAGTTCGGCTTTGGCTACCCGCCGCGGCTGCTCTCACTGGGAGTGCACAACGGGGTCGAGTACACCATCAACGCCATTCCTTTTGGCGCTTTTGTCAGGATGCTGGGCGAAGAGGATCCGACCGCCCCGGGCAGCTTTGCGAGCAAGGGGGCCGTGGCACGTATTGGCACTCTGGCGGCAGGGTCGTTGATGAACCTGCTGCTGGCCGTAGTCGCCTTTGTGGGTGTGTCGCTGGCCGGCGAGCAGGTGGCGGTGGGCCGGGTGATCGTCACCGGCGTGGCGAACGCATCGCCCGGCGCCGTGGCTGGAATGCAGACCAACGACATCATCGTGTCCATCGGCGGTCAGCCCGTGCGCAGCACGGTGGAATTGGTCGAGCTGACTCGCCAGTATCTGGGTACAGAGGTGGAGCTGGGACTGGAGCGGGATGGCCAGTCTTTCACGGTGCGCCTGGTCCCGCGGGTCCAGCCGCCGGCCGGTGAGGGAGCCATCGGCATTGGCATCGCCATGGCCGAAGGCTGGCAGGTGGAGACCATCCATCATCCGGTACTGGAATCCGTCTGGCTGGGGCTCAAGGAGACATGGACGGTTCTGGCCATGACCGCCGGGGCCTTTGTGCAGCTCTTGCGTGGCGCGGTGTCACCCAGCGAGCTGACCGGCCCGGTGGGGTTGTTCCAGATGAGCGGGGTGGTGGCTCGTTCCGGCTGGGTTAATCTGCTGCGCTTTGTGGGCTTTATCAGTGTCAACCTGTTCTTGCTCAATCTGCTGCCGATTCCGGCCCTGGATGGAGGCCGCATTGCCTTCATCCTGCTGGAAAAGCTGCGCGGCGGCAAGCGCCTGGCCCCGCAGAAAGAGGGCCTGGTGCACTTGATTGGCCTGCTGGTACTGATCGGACTGATGCTGCTCGTCTCCTACTATGATGTGCTGCGCATCTTTCACGGTCAGAACCCGCTGCCGTAGGGTTTCCAGAGATGCGTTGCAAGTCCTGCGGTGCACAAGTCAAGCCAGGATTGGGTGTGTGCTCTGAGTGCGGCGCTACCCTGGGGCACGTCCACGTGCTGGGCCACCGGGTGCGCTGCCGCTGCTGCCAGAAGCGGGTGCCTTCCGGGGTCAAGATCTGTCCCTATTGTGGCGCTCCGCTTCGCTCCACCCTGCGCAATGTCATTCGTTTCCTGGTGGTGCTGCTGATCCTGGAGGTTCTGGTCTATGTGGGCAAGTACTATGTGCCCTGGACCTCGCTGCGAGCGCTGTTGGGATTGGTACGCAAGCCAGAGGTGACTTTCCTCGCAACGCCGACCTTCACCAGCACGCGCACGGCCACCATCACTGTGACCAGCACGCCGACGCCCACCAGAACACCGACTGTCACGCCAGAACCGCCTACCGACACGCCAGTTCCGCCCACGGTCACCAACACCAGGCGGCCGGCGCCGACAGCTACCCCCAAACCCAAGTTCCCGGCGCCCCGGTTGAGGTCGCCTGACGATGGAACAGAGTTCCGGGGCAGCGATGCTCAGATTGCACTGCAGTGGGAACCGGTCGGTGCGCTGGCCGAGGATGAGTGGTACGCGGTGTCCGTCACTTTTACGGCGGGTGGCGTCATCCAGTACGACGGCATCTGGACGAAGGACAGCTCGTGGCTCCTGCCCGCGGGGCTGTACATGAGGGCTGGTGAAAGCGAACGAGGCTTTAACTGGCAGGTGACAGTCATGAAGCAGACCGGTGCAAAGGCAGATGGCGGCCGCGAAGGCACGGTGGTGAGCCCGGCCAGCACGCGACGCACCTTTTTCTGGTACTAGAGGAGAGAAGTATGACCCTCGACAACGAATGTATGACCTTCTCTGAGGTGATGGCGCAGCTCAAAGCGGGAGCTGTGTCGCTCTCGAGCCCGATGCTGTACGCCCTGACCGCACCGGCGAGCAAGGACGTGAAACAGTTTGCTGTGGAGTGGCCTGGCCTGCCGGTCGAGCAGCGACTCAAGATCATCAGCATCCTGGCCGAACAGGCCGAGGCCAACTATGAGCTGGATTTCAACGCCCTCTTCAGGGTGGCTATGGTCGATCCGGACGGCCAGGTGCGCACCGTGGCCATTGAAGGGCTGTGGGAAGACGAGGAACCGGCCCTGGTGCGCCCTCTAGTGCAGGTGCTCAAGAACGACCCGGTACTGTCTGCTCGAGCCGCGGCAGCCGCGTCGCTCGGACGGTTCGTGCTCCTGCTCGACCTGGAGGAGCTGGACGAGCGCTACTCCGAGCTCGTCCACAGAGCCCTGGCGGAGGCGGCGGATGATCCAAAGGAAGATCTGGAGGTGCGGCGGAGGGCGGTGGAGTCAATCGCCTACTGGGACGACCCGTCTGTAGCCGACATTATCGGCGAGGCCTACCAGTCCGCCGATGAGCCGATGCGCCTCAGTGCCATCTTTGCCATGGGACGTAGCGCCGATCCCTCGTGGGCCGACACGATCTGTGCCGAGCTGGCCAGCCGGAATCCGGCGATGCGCTATGAAGCGGCACGCGCTGCGGGAGAGCTGGCGCTCAAGGCGGCGCTGCCGGAACTGATCAAGCTGACGGCAGACCGCGACCGAGAGGTTCAGCTCGCAGCAGTCGCTGCACTCGGCCAGGTCGGTGGACAGCGGGCCAGGCAGGTTCTGGAGCGCTGCCTCCGCAGCACCGACGAAGCGCTGAACCTGGCTGCAGAAGACGCACTGGCCGAGCTGGCCCTCGGACGCCAGCCGCTCGACCTGATGGTCGTCGACGGCGACGCGGACCTGGATGACGAGCAGCAGGAGCCAGACGACGAGGACGATGGGGACGACTAGACCAGCCCTGCAGCCCTCGAGAGCTTTTGCAATTTGACGGCCCGTTCTGTATAATCCATACAAATAGACCTTGATTCTCCGACCCAGTTCTGCTGATGGCCAGATTGGCCGATGAAGGCTGGGCGATAGGGTGCGGTTGGAAACGGCCGCACCTCCCATCATTGGAAAGGAGAATCGCCGCGGGAACAGTGATGACGCCGGCGCCTCCTTCCAAGTGAGGGCCGGCGTTTCTATTTCTCTGAGTGGAAGGCTGAGCCAGCAATATGGCCCACTATGATGCTCACAGCCGTGCAATCAATTACTTGCGCGTGTCGGTCACCGACCGCTGCAACCTGCGCTGCGAATACTGCATGCCTCCCGAAGGCATCCCCTGGATTCCCCACGACACAGTGCTGCGCTTTGAGGAGATCGCGCTCATTGTGCGGGCAGCGGCCGAGCTCGGCATCAGCCGGGTGCGGCTCACGGGAGGTGAACCGCTGGTGCGCCTGGGTGTCTGCAGTTTGGTGCGCATGCTGGCCGAGATACCTGGCGTGCAGGACCTGTCTATGACTAGCAATGGCACCTTGCTGGCCCGCTATGCCGGCGAACTGGCGGCGGCGGGCCTCGACCGGGTCAATATCAGCCTCGACACCCTGCAGCCAGAGCGCTTTGCCGCGATGACCCGCGGCGGGCGAGTTGAGGATGTGCTGGCTGGCATTGAAGCAGCACACCAGGCCGGTTTGGAGCCGGTCAAGGTCAACAGCGTCGTCATTCGTGGCGAGAACGATGACGACATCGTCGACCTGGCACGCAAGACGCTGCTGTCGGGATGGCACGTGCGCTACATCGAATGGATGCCTGTTGGCGAGACGGCACCGGAGGATGAGGCCTGGCGTCACAAGGTGGTGACCGCCGAAGAGATGAAGCAGCGCATCTCGGCCGAACTGGGGCCGCTGACTGCGGACGGGAGCATCTTCGGCGGCGGCCCGGCGCGCTACTACCGCTTGCCGGGCGCTGAGGGCACTATCGGCTTTATCACGCCAGTCAGCGAGCATTTTTGCTATCACTGCAACCGTCTGCGCCTGACCGCTGATGGCCAGCTGCGCCCCTGCCTGCTGTCGGACAGCGAGGTAGACCTGCGCACGCCCCTCAGGGAGGGGGCCGACCTGGAGCAGATCAAGTCGCTCATTCTGCAGGCCATCGACATCAAGCCGTTGCAGCACCATCTGAGCGAGCACGGTTGGCCGGAGAACCGGGTGATGTCGCAAATCGGTGGATGAGCCATGAAGGACAAGCCTGAGCTAACCCACATCGGCCGAGACGGCCAACTGCAAATGGTGGACGTGGGCGGAAAAGCCGACACGGAAAGGGTGGCTACCGCCAGAGGCCACGTCAGCATGAAGCCTGAGACGCTGGGCCTCATCGTGGACAAGGCGCTGCCCAAAGGCGACGTGCTTACCGCAGCTCAAGTCGCGGGCATTCTCGCCGCCAAGCAAACCTGGCAGCTCATCCCTCTCTGCCATCCCTTGATGCTGACCAAGGTCGATGTCGACCTCACGGTGAACCAGGAGCTCTCGCGCATCGAAATCCGCGCGACTGTGCGCTGCCGGGGCAAGACCGGGGTGGAGATGGAAGCGCTGACTGCGGTCAGCGTGGCGGCACTGACGATCTACGACATGGCCAAAGCCGCAGAAAAGACCATGCGCATCGGCGACATTCGGCTGGTGAGCAAGAGCGGCGGCAAGAGCGGCGACATTGCCCTGGAGGATGACGCCAGTTGATGGTCAGAGTGCGTTTCTTCGCCTCCCTGCGCGAGGCAGTGGGATTGGAACAAGAGGACGTCAAGCTGCCGCCCGGGGCCACAATCAAGACGCTTCTGCAGACCCTGGCCAGGGCGCATCCGGGGCTGGGCGCCCTCCTCGAGGGCAGGGGAGTGCGCTTTGCCGTCAACCGTTGCTACGTGCCGCCTGATGCTGGTCTGCAAGAGGGCGACGAAGTGGCTCTGGTCCCGCCGGTGGGTGGCGGCTAGGCCGCTCAGTACGCGGGCGAAGGGACATGGCCTTGAAGCTGTTTGAGGTTACTACAAAACCCATCTCGGCCGATGAAGTGGTGGGCCGCCTCGCGGACCCTGAGGTGGGAGCGTTCACGGTCTTTGTGGGCGTGGTGCGCAACAACACCGATGGCCGGCGCACGCTGCATCTGGACTATGAGGCCTATCCCGAGATGGCCGAGCAGACGCTGGCCCAGATTGGCGCCGAGATTCAGGAGCGGTGGCCTACGGTGCGCCAGGTGGCCATTGTTCATCGCATTGGCCAGCAGGAGATCGGGGAGACCAGCGTGGTCATTGCTCTGTCAGCGGCTCACCGCGCCGAGCTCTTTGACTCCCTGCATTATGCCATCGACCGGTTGAAGGAAATCGTGCCCATCTGGAAGAAGGAAGTATGGACAGATGGGTCGGTGTGGAGAAGCGAACAGTGAGCGAACGCGGTCACAAGGGCCAGCCAGGGACTGACCTGTACCCGATGCTGAGCGTAGAGGAAGCCACTGACCAGTTGCTGGCCTATTTCCAGACGCTGGAGCCGGAGACGGTTCCCCTGCTGGAGAGCCTGGGCAGGGTGCTGGCAGAAGATGTCTATGCGGATGTCGATATCCCGCCCCTGAGCAACACCGCAATGGACGGCTATGCCCTCCGGGCTGCCGACACAGCAGGTGCCAGCGGCGCAGCGCCAGTGGAGCTACGCATCGTCGCTGACCTCGCCGCCGGCTACGTGAGTGAGGTGCTGGTGGTGCCGGGAACGGCTATCCGCATCATGACCGGCGCTCCGATACCGGGGGGTGCCGACGCGGTCTTGCCGTTTGAGGACGCCGAACGCAATGGCAAAGTGGTGCGCATTGTCAGGCCGGTTCAGCTCAAGGCCAATGTGCGCGACGCGGGCGAGGACGTGCAAAAGGGAGAGCTGGTTCTGCACCAGGGCCGCCGGATTCGGCCGCAGGACGTTGGCATGCTGGCCACCGTGGGCCGCAGACAGGTGCAGGTTACTCGGCGCCCGCGAGTGGCCATCCTGGCCACGGGCGATGAGGTGGTCGAAGTCGATGCACCCCTCGGCCCGGGCAAGATCCGCAATTCGAATAGCTACTCCAATGCAGCGCAAGTACTGGCGACTGGCGGGGTTCCGGTGTTGCTGGGTATCGCTCATGACCAGGTGGAGGACCTGACGGCCAAGATCCGCCAGGGATTGGCGCAGAAGGTTGACCTGTTCCTCACCTCGGGCGGGGTATCGGTTGGTGACTTTGATGTGGTGAAGCAGGTGCTCGCCGCGGAAGGCGAGATGACCTTCTGGCGTGTCCGTATGAAACCGGGCAAGCCGCTCGCTTTCGGTCGTATCGGTGGCGTGCCTTTGCTGGGTCTACCGGGCAATCCGGTATCAGCGATGGTCTCTTTCGAGCTGTTTGCCCGAGCGGCCATCCTGAAGATGCTGGGTCAGCGTAACGGGGAACGGCCGTCAGTTGAAGCGGCTCTGGTAGACGGGATGAAGAGCAAGGACGGCCGCAGGCACTTTGTGCGGGTCAGGGTCGAGGAGAAGGACGGTGCCTACCAGGCCCGGCTCACGGGCGATCAGGGCTCTGGGCGGCTCAGTACGATGGTGGAGGCCAATGGCCTGGCCATCATCCCTGAGGAGTGGAGCAGTGCGCCCCCGGGCAGCAAGGTGCGCGTGATGATGCTGGAAGGCGACCTGTGATTACCGTAGGCGTTCTGACCATCAGCGACCGCTGCTCGCGCGGCGAGACGCAGGATCAGAGCGGGCCTCTGCTGCAGCAGATCGCGCGGGAGCGGCTGGTCGCCCAGGTGACGGTCACCGCGTGCGTGCCGGACGATCGGGAGCAGATTGCCTTCACGCTGCGCGATTGGTGCGACAATGCCAGGGCGGACCTCATCCTCACCACCGGCGGCACTGGCTTTTCGCCGCGTGACGTAACGCCGGAGGCAATGGCCGACGTAATTGAACGGGAGGCGCCAGGCCTGGCCGAGGCGATGCGGCGAGAAACAGCGCGGATCACGCCTCACGCCATGCTCTCGCGGGCTGTGGCCGGAATTCGCAGGAGCACGTTGATCGTCAACCTGCCTGGCAGCGCCAGGGCGGTGGCCGAGAACCTGGAGGCCATCCTGCCCGCCCTGCCACACGGCATCGAGATTCTGAAGGGTGGTCACGGTGCTAACGAGCACCACGAATACAAGAAGTAATCATCTCCCGCGTTCATAGACGGAGATCCAAGGAGGTCAGGTGGGTCTGGTAAAGGACAAAACCGGCCGGCTGCACATCGAGACGCAGTTGATGGCCGAATCGCTGATGGACAAGGCACTGCTCGAAAAGACAGAGACGGAGAATATCTTTCGCCCGCTGCCCGAACTGAACGTGATCAAGCTGGGCGGACAGAGCATCATCGACCGGGGCGCCCAGGTAGTGCTGCCGCTCATAGCAGAGATCGTCGCTGCCAGGGCCAAGCACCAGATGCTCATCGTGACGGGCGGCGGAACTCGGAGCCGGCATGCCTATGCTATCGCGTTGGACCTGGGCATGTCCACCGGCATTCTGGCCAAACTGGGCCAGAGCATCAGCGAGCAGAACGCGCTGATGATCAGCACACTGCTCGCTCCGCACGGCGGGGTCAAGATCGGTCACGACGAAGTGGTGCAACTGCCGGCGTACCTGGCACTGGGCATCATTCCGGTGATGCATGCCATGCCTCCCTACGGGCTGTGGGAAGAGCCGGCGGAGAAGGGCCGCATCCCGCCGCACCGCACCGATGCCGGGGCGTTTCTGACGGCCGAGGTGCTCGGCGCCAGACGCTGCATCCTGGTCAAGGACGAAAAGGGCCTGTTCACGGCTGATCCCAAGAAGGATCCCCAAGCCAGGTTCATTCCTGAGATCGAAGTCAATGAGCTGCTGGCGATGGACCTGGCCGACCTGGCCGTTGAACGGACCATGCTTCAGGCACTGGCGAATGCCCGCACCGCCAAAGAGGTGCTGATCATCAACGGCCGCGAAAAGGGCAACCTGACCAAGGCGCTGCAGGGCAAGAATCCGGGGACGAGGATCTTCAAAGCGTAAGGGCAAAGGCGTCTCTCGCAGGCTGTGGCCTGGGAGGGTTGCGAGCCTGCGAGAGACGATTGGAAAGCGACGCTATCCTGGACGGTGCTGCTCTGTCCTGGCAGTGCCCTGGCGCCTGCTCAGGCGCGCAGCGCCGGGAACCAGGCGAGGAACGGGCGGCCTTGAGCGCGCTTCGCCTCTCTTGCCGACGATGTGCAGCGCCTGTCGATGCACCAGAGCCAGTGCTACCTGGCGGTGGGCACGTTCCAGGGTGCGCTGAAACGTCGAGCGGGAGATGCCCATGCGTTCGGCGGCCTGGGCCTGAGTAAGGCCTTCCAGGTCAGCCAGGCGCAGGGCCTCGAGCTCGTCGGGCAGCAGCCTCACCTGGGTGAGGCTGCTGAGGGCGCGCCCGGCAGGCTTGTAGATGGCCTGTGGCTGAGCGCGGGCCAGGACGCGTCGCTTTCGCGGGCGAGGCATGGGGGTCTAGCCCTCTTTCCGCGCCCGTCGATGCTGACGGCCAGGACGGCCTTCTGCCTCTTCTTCGCTGGCGTGCTCGCCGCGGGGAAGGTAGACGACATCGGCGCCGACGTCCTTGGCGATGGCCTCGAGTTCAGCGCGGCGCAAGAACTCGCGGTAGAAATCGAGGTCCACGCCGGCAACGGCGACGATGGCGAAACGTGGCTGGCCGGCGCCTTCGGCGACGTGGCGGCGCTGACGAACGTAGATCTTGCTCATATAGAGCTCCTTTCCAGTTTGTGGTGGGGGCGCGTGATGGGATGAGGACATCACGCGCCTCTATGCGAAAGACGTTTTGGGCATATGCCCAAAACTACTATACAGCATTTGCTGAGGTTTGTCAAGCGTGATCTACATTGGTATGGATGATACGGACAACGCTCAGTCGCGGGGCACGGGCCACATCGCGCGCGCCGTTGCCGGGATTCTGGCGGTGGACTTTGGCCTGGTGGGAGTGGTGCGGCATCAATTGCTCTTTGACCCGCGAATTCGCTATACGGCTCACAACAGCAGCAAGAGCGTCATTCTGGACGCAAACGGCAAGGTGGATCTGGCCGACCTGGCCAAACGCATCGGCCGGCTGATGTTGGACGATTTTCAGGAGGGCAGCGACCCGGGCGTGTGTGTTGCTCGCGACGTGCCGGAGGAGGTCGTGCAATATGGTCGCCGGGCGCAGCAGGAGCTGATCACTCAGGATGAGGCGCGGGCGCTGGCGGCCAAACACGACATCCCGTTGCTCGGGTTGGGCGGTGATGAAGGCGGAGTGATCGGCGCGCTGGCGGCAGTAGGGCTGGCCGCCAGTGGCAACGATGGGCGCTTTATGATGGTGGGGCGGCTGCGGGAGCTCAAGGGTCTGTTGCCCGTTCCAGCGGTGCTGGAAGCTGGCATTGCCGCGGTCGAGACGGCCGACGGCAGGCCGGTCACCGAGGGTTTGGTGGCCACGGACAAGATGCGCCCGGCGCGGCGGCGCGGGCTGCCCATTGCCATTGTCGAGTGGCAGGAGGATCACTGGCAGCCGCTAAAGCTGAACTAGCTCTTCGTTCATGGATAGGCAGGGTATGACCGGCAGTGGTGCTCTCGTAGCGGAGCAGGTTTCATATGGATACCTCGGCGCGGGCAAGGCGCTGGACGGAGTCTCGCTGGCCGTTGCGCCGGGAGAGGTCGTGTTGATTACGGGACCTTCTGGCTCCGGCAAGAGCACCCTGGCGCGATGCCTGACTGGGCTCATCCCGCACCTCTACCACGGGGAGCTGCAGGGTGCCTGCCTGGTGGATGGGGTGTTAACGACGGACACGCCGCTGTGGCGTTTGGCCAAACGGGCGGGATTCGTCTTTCAGAATCCGGGCGAGCAGCTCCTGGCTACCTCGGTGGAAGAGGAAATCATCTTTGGCCTGGAGAACCTGGGGCTGCCGGCCGAAGAGATCGAGTCGCGTCTGGAAGAGGCTCTGGAGCGCTTTGGGCTGAAGGAGATGCGCCACCGCGCTCCGCAGACTCTGTCCGGCGGGGAGCAGCAGAAGCTGGCCCTGGCGGCGATTATGGCCCGCCATCCGGCAGCGCTGGTGCTCGACGAGCCGCTGTCGATGCTGGATACCACTGCGGCCAGCGCTCTGGTTGAGCACTTGCTCGGTTTGGCCAGAGATGGGGTCACGGTGGTGCTGTGTGAGCACCGCGCCGAGTATCTGGAGGGCAGGCCCGACGTTCGGGTCGTGTCGATGGGCGCTGCGGCACCGCATCTGGCGCCGCCATCGTCCATCCCTTTGCCAGCCAGTGCTGAGGGTCAGGTGGTGCTCGAGGTTCAGGGGCTGGGCGTCACCCTGGGTGACAAACGCGTGCTGCAAGGCCTGAACCTGGGGCTTGCCGGCGGGCAGGTAGTGGTGATCGTGGGTCGCAACGGGGTGGGCAAGACCACCCTGCTGCGGGCCCTGTGCGGGCTGCAGAAACATGAAGGGACGGTGCTAGCCGACGGTGCCAGGCCGGAGCTGGGCCTGGTCTTTCAGAATGCCGACCTGCAGCTCTTCAACGCATCGGTGCGGGACGAGATCCTGTACCGTATGCCGCAGCCAGACATGGCCCTGTACTCGTGGTTGCTGCAGGCTCTGGGCCTGGGCAGCTACGAGCAGGTGCCCCCGCTGCTGTTGAGCGAGGGCGAGAAGAAGCGGCTGGCCCTGGCGACGGTGATGATGCGCAATCCGAAACACGGCCTGCTGCTGGATGAGCCAGCCGTTGGACAGGACGCCGCGCACAAGCAGATGCTGATGAGCATCCTGCGCGCAGTGGCGCAGAGCGGCAAGGTCGTTCTGGTGACGACTCACGACCTGTCTCTGGCAGTGCAGGCGGACCGGCTGATCCTGCTGGGCGCAGATGGTTTTGTGGCCGATGGGCCGCCCCACCAGGTGCTGCAGAACGATGCGGCGTGGTCAGCGGTGGGGCTGGTGGTTCCGGATTGGGTGAGGAACCCGGAGCGCCGGGCCGAGGCAGAGGGCGCAACGGTCGGAGGGGGTGCTTGATTCGGCTGGGGCCCGCGCGCGGGGCTCGCGCCATCGTGCTGAGGGAGGATTCGCCGCTTCGACGGGTGGATCCGAGGGTCAAACTGGCACTGAGTCTGGGCGCATCGCTGGCGGTGATGCTGCCTCTGGAGCGGCTGATAGCCTTTATGGCGCTCTATGCGCTTTTCCTGTTGTGGGCGCGGCTAATGGATGAGGTCGCCAGGCAGGTCTGGCGGCTCAAGTGGATTCTGATTCTGCTCTTTCTGGTGGACTGGCTGATTATCTCGCTGGACCTGGCGGTGATCGTGACCCTGCGGCTGACGCTGCTGGCGGGAACGTTCACGGTGTTCTTTGCCACGACCAAACCGGAAGAACTGCGGCTCGCCCTGGAGTGGCTGAGGGTTCCGCACCGCTACGCTTTCAGCGTGAGCCTGGCTTTTCAGAGCGTGGGCTTGCTGGACGATCAGTGGCGGGCCATTCGTGAGGCGCAACAGTCACGCGGGGCCTGGTCGCCGCCGGAAGAAAAGCGCGGTCTGCGGTGGAACGACCTGCGAGCGCAGGTCAGCGCGGTGACCCTGGCGGTCAGGGATATGGTGGCTCTGAGCGTGCCGGCTATTGTGCTGGCAGTGAAGCACGCCTGGGCGATGAACGAGGCGGCCTACGCCCGGGGATTTGATTCGCCCGAGCGCGTGCCCTACCACCGGCTCAAGATGACCGGGCTGGACTGGCTGCTGCTGACCGGAGCTCTCGCCACAGGGGTGATTCTGGTCTGGGTGAAGTAGCCGCACGTGGATGGGGGTAGAGCGTGAAGCAAAAGACACGTATCAACATCGGACTGCTGGTCCTGGTGGTGCTTGTTGGCAGCGTGCTGGGCATCGAGGCCTGGCGCAGGGCCAGGGCGGAGCGCCAGACCGTAGGTGAGGTGGTTCTGACGCCTGGCAGCGTGCCCATCTACCTGGACGGCCAGCTCATCGCCGGCTTTCAGCCGACGGACCTGGAGCAGCTCAGCAAGGTGAGCTTTGTCGATGCCGAACAAGGCAAGACGCAGGAAGGGTGGCTGCTGCGCGACGTCCTCCTGCTCCACCTGCAGCGCAAGCGGCTCAAAGCAGACTCGCTCATCACGGTGAGCAGCTCAAGCCGAAACAAGTCAGCTCGAGTCACCTGGGCCCAGGCCGATGAGGCGGCCAACTGGGTCATGTTCGACCTGTCGGGGCGTGGAACACTCAAACTGGTGTCTGTTCTCGAAGGGCTCAAGACGCGCGACCAATGGGTCCAGGACGTGGACAGGATCGAGATCACGAGCAAATGAAGCCACGTTACTTCTCGACCTTTCAACTGATTCTGCTGGCGCAGTTCGCCGCGCTGATTGTGGTAGCCAAGATCGCACTGCGGCTGCCGCTGCAGCTCCCCGGTCACTCGGGGCTCTTCTGGATGGCCATTGTGATGGTCGGCGCCGGGGTGGTGCCCAAGCGCGGCGCGGCTACACTGATCGGGCTGACTTCGGCCATTCTGGCCGCCTTTCTCGGCCTGGGTGACTTTGGTGCCCTGGACACGTTTCTCTCCTACCTGGCGGTGGGCGTGGCGACGGATCTGGCCCTGTGGCTGATGGGCAGCCCGGAGAACCTGGCGGTGGCACCGCTGGCGGGAGCTACAGGGCATTTCGGCAAGTTCCTGGTCAAGTGGGCGCTGGCGGGTGTTCTGGGGGCGCCGATGGGGTTCGTTGCCCTAGGTCTGCTCAAGTCCATCGTCAGCTATCTGGTGTTCGGTGCGTTGGGCGGGTTCCTGGGGGCACTCACCCTGGCTGCTCTGAGGCGTGCCGGTTTCTTTGCCTATCTGGCAGAACGAAAGTGAGGTAGGTGGCAGTGGAGATACTGAGAGGCTTTGCTCAGGCAGTGCAATTGATCCTGCACCGGGATCCCGCCTTGGCTACGATTGTGGCGCTCTCATTGAGGGTTACGGGTATCGCTCTCCTGTTCAGCACTGTGCTCGGCATACCGCTGGGCATCTTCCTGGGCTTTAGTCGGTTTGTCGGTCGGCGGTTGGTCATCGCCATGCTTTACACTGGAATGGGCTTTCCTCCGGTGGTGGTCGGGCTGTTTGTATACATGCTCATCTCGCGCAGCGGCCCGATTGGCAAGTTGGCTCTACCCTTTGTACCCAGCCTATTCACGCCGGGGGCGATGATCATCGCACAGACGATCATCTCCTTCCCGCTGATCGCCGGCTTTACCATGGCCGCCGTAATGGGGGTCGACCCGCAATTGCGCCAGCAGGTGATGGCTCTCGGTGCTACCCGCTGGCAGGGAGCGTGGACGGTGCTCACCGAGGCACGGGTCGGGGTGCTGGTGTCCATCGTGGCCGGCTTTGGCAGCGTGATCTCTGAGGTCGGTGCGGTGATGATGGTTGGCGGCAACATCGAGAACTATACGCGGGTGCTCACTACAGCTATCGTGCTGGAGACCAACAAAGGTCGTTTCACTCTGGCCATGGCGCTGGGGGTCATTCTGCTGGCCCTGTCGTTTATCGCCAACGTGATCATGCTGCGGCTGCAGGGAAGGACTCTGGACGAATGAGCGAATCGATTTTTCGGCTCGAAGGAGTGTCCAAAGGCTACAACGGACGTTGCGTGGTCGACGTTCCCGGGCTAGAGATCCACAGAGGAGAGATCTTTTGCGTTGTTGGCCCGAGCGGCGCCGGCAAGAGCACCCTGCTGCGGCTGCTGAACTTTCTCGAGCCGCCGAGTACGGGCACCATTCATTTTGACGGCGGCAGGTATGGCCCGGCGGACGAAGTGCCTCTGGCGCAGCGCCGCAAGGTAACCACTGTCTTTCAGCGCTCGATCCTGCTGAATCGCTCGGTCTGGGCCAACGTCGATTATGGCCTGTGGCTGCGCGGCGACAGGACGGGCGGTGAGGCGGTCGACGCGGCGCTGGAACAGGTAGGGCTCAAGGATCTGGCCCGCCAGCAAGCGCGCACGCTTTCCGGCGGCGAGCTGCAGCGCGTGGCCCTGGCCCGCGCCATTGTGATCAAGCCGGAGGTGCTGCTGCTCGATGAACCAACGGCCAACCTCGATCCGTACAACGTCGGCCTGATCGAGGAGATCGTGAGGGAGCTCAATCACACTCGCGGCACGACGGTGGTTCTGGTGACCCATAATGTGTTTCAGGCCAAGCGCCTGGCCGACCGGGTCGCGTTGCTGTTGGAGTGCAAGCTCGTCGAGATCGCGGAGGTACATCAGTTCTTCGAGTCCCCCAGCGACCCGCGCACCGGGGCTTTTGTGCGCGGCGACCTGGTCTACTAACAAGTTGTCCAAATGGCCTGGCAGAGAGGGACGCGCGGTGCAGGATGCAAGATACGGTCCTCGGACAATAGGTCTTGCCCACCTTTTGCCCGCATCCTGCCTCCTGTATCTTGCATCCTGCTTTGCCACAAACGGTCGGCAGCGTCGCACCGCGACGCTGCCCGACTGACCTGAGCAAGAAGGAGGGAGTGAGACAGAAATCATTCGCCGTTCGGTTTGGGATGAGCTATGGCTCAGAGTCACTATCTTTTGGAGGAGAGAACCATGAAGCGTACGTTGTCCAATCTGTTGTTGATCGTGGTGGTGCTGGGGATGCTGGTGTCCTGCAAGGCGCCGGCGCCAACTCCCACCGCAGTGCCACCGACCAAGGTGCCGCCGACGGCTACACCAGTTCCGCCGACCCCGGTACCGCCCACGCCCGTGCCGCCCACGGCTGTGCCGCCGACGCCGGCGCCGACCGCCATTCCCATGGCTGCCGGCCGCCTGCTGTTGGCCACGACCACCAGCACGCGCGATTCGGGTCTGCTCGACTTTATCCTGCCGGACTTTGAGAAGCAGTACAACGTCAAGGTCGACGTAGTGGCTGTGGGCAGCGGTCAGGCGATGAAGATCGGCCAGGACGGTAATGCCGAAGTCCTGCTGGTTCACTCGCGCGCCGCCGAAGACAAGTTCATGGCCGAAGGCCACGGCATCCGGCGCGAGGACGTGATGTACAACGACTTTGTACTGGTCGGCCCTGCCGCTGACCCGGCCGGCATCAAGGGCATGAAGAAGGCCGCCAAAGTCTTTGCCCAGATGGCCGAGAAGAAGGTCGAGTTTATCTCCCGCGCCGACGAATCCGGCACGCATGTCAAGGAAAAGGACCTCTGGAAGGCCGCTGGAATCACCCCGGAGGGCTCCTGGTACGTTGCGGCTGGTGCAGGGATGGGCGCCGTACTCACCATGGCCAATGAAAAGCAGGCCTACACGCTGAGCGACCGCGCTACCTATCTGGCCCGCAAGGCAGAAGGGCTGCAACTGGAGATCCTGGTCGAGGGTGATCCAGTGATGTTCAACCCCTACGGGGTCATCCAGGTCGATCCGAAGAAGAACACGCAGATCAAGGGCGAGTTGGCCAAAGAGTTCATCGACTGGATCGTCTCCGTGCCGGTGCAGGAAAAGATCGCCACCTTCGGTGTCGACAAGTGGGGTGCGCCGCTCTTCTTCCCCGACTCGACCCTGTACAAGGCCGCTCACGCCCCGGCCCCGGCCGCGGGACTCAAGATTACCGGACTGGTCAACAAGCCGGTAACGCTGTCTGAGGCCGAGGTCAAGGCCATGCCGACGATGGAAGCCGAGCGCGCCAACAAGGAAGGCGTCATGGAAAAGTACACCGGCGTGTCCATCGTCAAGCTGCTCGAGCTCGCCGGCCACAAGGCCGAGGCAACGACCCTTGTCTTTGTTGCCGAGGATGGCTACACCGCCGATGTCGTCCTGGCCGATGTGCTCAAGTGCGAAAAGTGCATCCTGTCTTTCCGCAGCCAGGGTGGCTTTAGCTCGGTCCTGCCCGATTTCTCGGGCAAGGCGCAGGTCAAGGGCGTCGTGGAGATGCAGCTAAAGTAGCCGACCGCCCAGGTCAACTACTTCAGTCGGCTTCTTGCCGATGCGGCAGTTGCACCGTCCGGTACCCGGTCACGCCTGTACAGCGATGAGGGCCGGCGGTGCAGCTGCCAGCAGACGAAGAGCTCAGCAGGAAACCCCTGCCCGCGGATGGCTCCAGTCTGGCCCGACCTGGCTCTGTCAGCGGCGGCGTTACGCCGCTGCTGCGGGGCTTGGCCGGGTCGTGCGGAAAACTGCTGGCGCCTCAGCGTGCAGGGCGTACCCGACTGACAGGTTCGACGCAAATCCCATTCCGCTCTGGAACGAGGAGAGAAACCGTGTGGAAACGTAGGTTCTCGAGGCTGTTCGCTCTCTTGGCAATCCTTCTGGTGCTTGTTGTCGTCGCCGGCATCGCTGCCGCCATGGCCGGGGCCAAGGCCCTGGCTCCGCTCAAGACCGCCACGG
Organism: Chloroflexi bacterium ADurb.Bin180; assembly: GCA_002070215.1. Taxonomy (NCBI): domain Bacteria; kingdom Bacillati; phylum Chloroflexota; species Chloroflexi bacterium ADurb.Bin180. The sequence goes on from MWCV01000007.1 coordinate 55,471, forward strand.
TCTATCCTTGGGCCATGCTGGCCTCCGAAGCCGACACCGTCAATCGTTGCCTGACGTGCCACAAGGCAGACGAGATGCATACGTGCCAGACCTGCCACGACGCCCACGGGGGACTGGAGATGCCCAACATCCCCTTTGACGCCGTGGTGCAATTGGTAGGCGATTTCCCGCAGCCCGCTGTGGTGCAGCTCAATCAGATCTTTCCTTACGTCGAACGGCCGAACACAGCCATCGTACTGACCCAGTTCCTGCGCGACAAGGGAGTCGAGCAGTTCGAGAGCGTGACCCTTGCCGCGCCTGATGGAGCGGCGGTGACTCTGGAACCGGCCAACCTGACCGACGACGCCGTGCTCATACCCCACAAAGACGGAATGCGCTTCAGGGCAGAGAACCTGCACATCTCGACCTGGCTCAAGGGGATCACGCGCATTATTGTGGTGGGAACGCACAAGCCGCTGACCATTGACGGCACGGCCACATCTATCGGCCGGCTGCTTCTCGGGCCGACCTCCAGCGTCACGGTTGAGCCGAGCGACGTAATGCTCAAGAGCCCGGAAGACGGCGAAATACGCCAGGGTCGGACCTTCTCGCGCGTTGAGGGGGCGGCGGTCGAACCGCTGCTCGCCAACAGCGCCTTTTCGCGGCTGTTGGTCCGCGACGGGTCTGGGCGTCAGTACGAGCTTTCCAGAGAAGACGCCCGCGGCGCGCTGCTCACCCAGATGTGGGGCAAGACAGTCCTGGTACTGCCGGAGCGAGGACGCGCCAGGTGGGTGGCGGACGTGATTGACCTTGTCAGCCAGTAGGCGACATTCGACATCAGAGATGGAGGTTGAATGATGCGCAGGAACGTTGTCATTGCTTTGCTGCTCGTTGCGGTGGTGTTGTGCAGTTGCGCTCCCAAGGGCAGCGCTGCCCCGACTGTGGACTGGAAGCTGGACATCAAGGGCGATGTGGGCAAGCCCGTCTCCCTGACCTATGCCGACCTGGCCAAGATGCCACAAATTACACTCAAAGACGTGATGATGCAAAAGGCTGCCGGTGAGCCCGAGCCGACGACCTGGACCGGTGTCGCTCTCTCCGAGATCCTGAAACAGGCAGAGGGTGATGCCAACCCATCGTCGATTACGGCCGTAGCCGCCGATGGCTATGCCGTGGCCATACCCCGCGACGAGCTGGAGGGAGCCATCGTTGCGCTGAAGGACGGCAAGGACTGGATTGTCAAATCAGATCCCGATAAGGGGCCGATTCGCCTGGTCTGCCCCAAGGCGCCAGCCAATCGCTGGCTGTTTTCGCTGACCGAGATCAAAGTCAAGAAGTAGATTATGCTTTCTGTGCCGGAGGGTGTGCTTATGAGCAAGTTGCGGACTCTGATGCTGGCCGTACTGGTGCTGTGTCTGGCGGTTGGCTGTGGTCAGCCTGGCGACCATGGCGGTCAGACCAAACCGACTGCTGCACCTACGTCACCGGTGGTGCTGGAACTGGTGGGCCCGACCGGAACGAAAACACTGACCATGGACGAGCTGAAGGCGCTACCGGTGGAGGAGGGCTGGTCAGGTTACAAGAACAGCGTGGGGAGGATCACCCTTCCCGAGCGCTACAAGGGCGTATCAATGGAGTACCTGTGCAGCCTGGTTGGCGGCCTTACGCCAGAACGAGCGGTCGAGATGGTGGGTGCCGACGGCTACTTTATGACCCTGTCGTACAAAGAGGCGATGGAAGGCAAGCTGGTGACCTACGACCCGGGCACAGGCAAGGAGATCCAGTTCAACGAGCCGCTCAAGACCATCATCGCCTTCGAAAGGGAAGGCCAGCCGCTCCCCGCCGCCAGCGACGGAGCCCTGCGCTTTGCCGCCATCAGTGCCAGAAATAACCAGCTCATCGATGGCCACTGGACCGTCAAGTGGCTGGCCAAGCTGGTGCTGAAGGAGGCCACGCGCGATTGGACGTTGCACCTGGAAGGCCAGATAGTCGAGGAGATGTCCAAGTCGACATTCGAGTCCGGCGCCACTCCCTGCTGCCATCGCCGTATCTGGACCGATGAACAGGGTGGCATCTGGGCGGGCATACCGCTCTGGCACCTGATCGGGCGCATAGACGACGACATCACCCATCAGGCCGGCGGCTTTAACGACGGCATTGCCAAACTCGGCTACACCGTCGAGCTCGTCGCGGCTGACGGCTACTCCGTTACCTTTGATAGCTCGCGAGTCAGGTACAACAACAACCTGATTGTGGTGAACACGCTGGACGAAAAGCCACTGGAAGACAAGTACTTCCCGCTGCGTCTCGTTGGCTCGGATGTGCAGAAGAAAGACGCCATTGCTCAGATTACCAGCATCATCCTGCATTTGCCCAAGGGAGTTCCGCTGCCCACGGCAGTGATCCCCGCACCGGGAGCGCCGATGCCAACTCTGCCGCCCAGCAGTTCGGCCCCGACGCTGGTGATTCGGGGCAACGTGGAGAAAGAGCTGACCTTCTCGATGGCCGAGCTCAAGGCCATGGCTATCGACCTCGAGACTGAGCATCCCATCGAGGGCATGGGCAAGTACAGCGGCGCGCGAATCCACGAGCTGCTGCAGAAAGCCGGCGCCAAGCCAGGTATCAAGTTCGCGGTGCTGGTCTCTGGCGACGGCGCACGAACGTCGATGCCCTTTGGACTGTTGGATGGCTGTGCCGACTGCCTGGCCGGGTTCAGCTACGACGGCCGGCTCCTGTCCGTGATGCCGACGATGGACTGTTACTTCTGGATCAAAGACCTGGTGGCTATCGAACTCGACTAGCCAGCTGAGGAACAAACGGAGGGCGGCCGGCCGGCCGCCCTCCAACTGCCAACAGGGAGGTGCAGTGAGACGTCGGCTGCTTGTGGTTTGCCTGTGCTTTCTGCTGGTGTTGCCGGCCGGGTGCGCCCCAAAGAAGAGAACCGCGGTGCCCGTCTTTTTCGCGGGGAGTCTCATTATCCCTTTCCAGGAACTCGAGGCGGCTTACGAGGCGCAACATCCGGAGGTGGACCTGCTGCTGGAGGGCCATGGCAGCATCCAGGTTATCCGCCACGTGACCGAGATACACGAGCTCATCGATGTGGTGGTGACGGCCGACCACGCGCTCATCCCGATGCTGATGTACTCGGCGCAGGTGCCGGAAACCAGGGCGCCCTATGCCGACTGGTACATCGAATTCGCCACGAACAAGCTCTCGCTGGCCTATCGATCCGACAGCCGCTACGCTAACGAGATCACCGCAGACAACTGGTACGAGGTCATCTCGCGCCCCGACGTCAGACTGGGTCTGGCCGACCCGCGCTTTGATGCCTGCGGCTACCGCGCGCTGATGGTGGTGCAGATGGCCGAAAAGCTCTACGGCCAGCCCACATTGTTCGAAGACCTGATCACCGGCAGCTTCCGCACCGGGATCACCACGCGCCTGGAGAACGGACGCCTGGTCATTCACGTGCCAGAGATCCTCGAGGTCAAGGACAAGTCGCCTCTGGTGCTCCGCGCCTACAGCATTCAACTGATAGCGCTGCTCGAATCGGGCGACCTGGACTATGCTTTCGAGTATGAGAGCGTCATCAAGCAGCACCAGCTCCAGTCGGTGGCGCTTCCCGACGAACTGAACCTGGGTGCTGAGGCGCTGGCCGATCACTATGGCCAGGTAGAAGTGCGTATGGACTATCAGCGCTTCGCTTCGGTGCAGCCGGTGTTTCGCGGCGAGCCCATCGCCTACGGGGTGACCATTCCCACCAATGCTCCTCATCCCGCAGAAGCGGCGAGGTTCGTGGCCTTTTTGCTGGGGCCAGAGGGACAAAAGATCCTGCTGAACAACCATCAGCCCCTGATCATCCCCGGACGAGCCAGCAACTATGAGCGTGTGCCTGCGGCACTGCAGTCACTGTGCGTGCCGGCGCCCGAGCTATCGGGCACCGGCCTGTTAAGGTGATGCGGTGAGCAGCCCCAGGGCGGCGCCTTCCGGTACGGGGCGATTTCGCCGACCCGACGGGCTGGCCAAAGCATTTGCCCTGTTGAGCGCGCTGCTGTTACTCTTTGTGCTGCTGCCGCTGCTGGACACTCTGCTGGGAACCAGCTTCAGGGCGCTGCTGGCCACGCTGACTGATTCGCAGGTTATGAACGCACTGGCACTGACCTTTCTTGCCGCTGCCGTGGCCACTTTGCTCACCCTTCTGACTGGAGTTCCTCTGGCCTACCTTCTGGCGCGCTATGACTTTGGCGGCAAGAGGTGGGTAGAGGGGGTGGTGAACCTGCCGGTGGTGGTTCCCCATACGGCTGCCGGCATCGCCCTGCTGATGGTCTTTGGCCGGCAGGGGGTGCTGGGCAAGCCGCTGGGAACGGTGGGGCTCAGCTTTACCGATACCTTTGCCGGGGTAGTGGTGGGGATGCTCTTTGTGAGCCTGCCGTTCCTGGTGAACGCGGCCAGAGAGTCCTTCGAGATGGTGGATCCCGAGCTGGAGAGAATGGCCGAGACGCAGGGTGCCACGAGCTGGCAGGCTTTCTGGTTGGTGGCCTTGCCTCTGGCCCTGCGGGGCATCCTGGCGGGGGCGCTCTTGATGTGGGGCCGGGCCATCAGCGAGTTCGGCGCGGTGGTGATCCTGGCGTATCACCCCAAGACCGTGCCGGTGCTCGTTTTTGAGCGCTTTGAAGGTTTCGGTCTGGCGGCGGCTCAGCCGGTGGCGGTGCTGCTCATCATCGCTTCGCTGGCGGTGTTCGTACTCCTCCAGACGCTGGTCGTCCCCCCTCGCGACGGACGGCACTCGAACCTCTAGCCACCGAGCGGGGGCCCTTCTGGCTCAGGAGTTCGTGCCGGGTTTGCGCCGCTGCTCGGGTGGCAGGGGCTGGTACAGGCCCACCGGATCCGAGCCCAGCAGCCCGGCCTGGTACAGGAGCGGATCCACTGGCTGAAAGTTGCTCACCGTCTCTGCGTCGGCGATCTCATAGTGTGGCAGAGCGTTCAGCCGGTCGCCCACCCACTCTAGATCTTCCTCGGTAGTCATCCACTGGCGCGAATCGTAGCGGCTGAGGTCGAGCGGACGCGAGTAGGAGCGCAGCGTGCGCTCGGCCAGCATGTTGTAGTAGGGCTCAAAGTAGGATAGGGCCAGCTCGCGGTAGGTCAGGTAGACCGGCTCGCGAAAGCGCAGCAACGAAAAGTTGGATTTGGCCACAGCTCCCACCCGTCCGTGGAAGCGGTACACGGCGATGACGTGGTCGTCGTCGTCCACAGCGCGCAGGTCGAGGATCAGTGGCCGGTGGCCGTGGTAGCGCAGCGCGGCGGCAGCGAAAATGGCCCCCTCAGCGCAGTGGGCGCAGCGGTCACGCATCACCCGCCGCGGGGAGCGGGTCTGCTGGTCGGTAGTGTAGGGGGTGTCATCGAGATACTGCTGCACCTTCCAGGGCTGATCCAGGCTCTGCAAGATGGCCTGCTCTTCGCTGGTCCACGTCGAGCTTGCTATCACCGTTGCCCTCCGCCAGTGTGGTTCGCCAATGGCCGCCGATTATACCACAACGGCCGGTCCGAAAGAGAGAGCCGCAGCCCCTGGAGAGGAGTGCGGCTCTGCCCTATCTTGTTGTGCTGTGTCTGATCAACCTGCCGCGTGAGCGGCTACATTCCTCCCTTGCCAAACGGGTCGACCCAGGTCTCGAGCGCGGCCTTGAGCTCCGGGTGCTCTTTGGCTGCGTCCTCGAGGGGCCTCCCGCTCATCGTCGCGTCGATGGCCTGGCGGAAGGCCTTGGCGCCAGCCACCGGCCCCTGCGGATGAGCATGGATGCCGCCTCCGGAGCCAATGACAATGTCCGGTCCAAGGTCCTTCATCACTGACGGCACCATCGCCGGAGTGATGCCGCCGCTGGGCATGGGGAAGGTGGGGCGCAGGTTGTAGAGAGGGAAGCTCAGGTTGCGCGCCACGCTGACGAACTTGTCCGGGATCACCGGAGCCTTGCCATAGGGCGCGGGGAACACGATGATGTCGGCGCCGGCCAGGCGCGGCAGCTTGCCGAGCACAATGTGCGAGCTCATCCCGTGCCACTCTGACTCGTAGAGCGCCCCCGCCAGGTCCATATGGGCCAGGATGGGCACGTTGAGCGACTTGTCCTCGGCCAGGGCCCGCAGCACCGGAAAGCCAGCCACCAGATAGTTGATCATGAGCGCGTTGGCGCCCAGCTCCACCGCGCGGTGGGCGTTCTCGAATACCTTGGGGATCTCGTCGGTCACATTGACCGTGTACAGCGTGTGCTCGCCCGTTTCCTCAAAGACCTCTTTCTCAGCCTGCATATACAACTTGACGCGCGATTCGATGTCGCAGAAGCAGGCGTTGGCCAGCAGTTCGTCATCTTTGATGATGTCGCAGCCGCCAAGAGCAGCCGCTTTGAAGAGCTTGCCCCCCAGCTCGGGCGGGTAGCCGGTGCACGGCTTGATCATGTTATTGAGCAGCGGACGCTTCGGAACGCCCAGTGCCTTGCGAATGCCGGGGACGCCAAAACGCGGCCCCTGAAAGCCGTCGACATACTGCTTCGGAAAACGCACGTCAACCAGCTTTAATCGGCCGGCCATCGAGATGTTGCCGATCACCGTGGTCAGCATCATCGGGATCTGCGGACCAAAGTTGACCACCGGAAAGGCGAGCTGGATCAGGTACTGCCGGTCGGTCACCGAGGTCGGAACAGACCACTCATAGTCGGGGATCTCGTAGACGCCAATGACCTTAGCTACGTGCTTCCGGCGCACCTCTGGCGTCTCCCCGGGCACCGGCACCCAGGTTCCCGTGGACTGCTCGATGGCCAGAGCGGGTGCCATCTTGGCCACCGGAAAGCCGTTGGGGAAGGAAACAGCAAAGGTGCCGATTACGTAATCCTCATAGTCGATTCCGTCGGGCAAAGCGATAGGCAGTGACTCGACATCCATCTTGGGCATTGTCTCCTCCTGTTGTATTGTAGGGCAAACGATGAGTTTGCCCTACGCTGCTGCAAACGGGCAGCCTGCCTTACTCCTTGGCGCAGACTCCAAAGCGTACCTGGTTCACATCGCGATACAGGCTTTTCAGTGAGTAGTACAGTCGCTGATAGGCGCCAAAGAGCAGGTCATAGGTCTTGGCGTTGCGCGGCTCCGGTTCAAAGCTCTTTTCGAGCGGCACGACCTGCTTCAGCGCGCCAAAGTCGGGATAGATCCCCAGGCCAATAGCGGCAGTCAGCGCTGCGCCCACGGCACCGACCTCCTGCGTGTTGGCGACCGTCTCGACGCGGCGGCCGGTCACGTCGGCGATGATCTGCATCCACGGAGCGCCTCGAGCGCCGCCACCCACGACCCGCAGCACGGGCAGCGGAAAGCCGTACTTTTTCTCGATGATATCGATCATCCAGCGGATGTTGTAGGCTACGCCCTCATAGACCGCTCGCAGCATGTGCTCTCGTGTATGGTCGGCGCTGATGTTAAAGAAGGTGGTGCGCACAAAGGTGTCCGAGACGGGAGAACGCTCACCGTAAAGCCACGGTGTGCAGACTACATAGTTGGAGCCCGGGGGGATGGTGCTGACCTTTCGGTCCATCAGTGCAAAGACGTTGGGCACGCTGGGATCGGCCTGCTCGGCCTTGTAGAACTGGTCCGCAATCCACCTCAGGCAGGCACCAGCGGTCTCCATCTCGGCGATGAGCAGCGACTTGCCGGGGTCCGCAGCCTGCAGGGTGGCGATGCCACCGCTGCCAGTGGGGGTCCTGGCGGTGGTGACGGCAACCCAGCCCGATGTGCCGAGATAGACGTGACCCTCTCCTTCGCCCACCGCGCCGGCGCCTACCGCCGCGCCAATCACATCTCCGCCACCGCCATAGACCGGCGTCCCCGCCAGCAGCCCGCACTCGGCAGCGGCGGCCGCGGTCATTGGCCCGACCTGGTCTATTGAGCGAATCAGGGGGGGAAACTTGTCGGTGTCGACACCCAGGTAGCGAATGACCCCCTTTAGCCAGTCCTTCTTCTTCAGGTCAAAGCCGATAGCCGAAGCACAGGACCACTCACAAACCATCTTGCCGGTGGCTCGATAGGTCAGGTAGCCGTTGACATCCAGGAAACAGTCCATGTTGCGGTAGAGCTCCGGCTCGTTCTCCTTGAGCCAGAGCAGCTTGGGCAGAGCGTCCTTGCCGGAGAGCTCGGCGCCGGCGACCGCGGCAAACACCCGTGGTCCGAGGAACCTGGCCATCATACGCTTGGCCTGGTCTGGTGCGCGCGAATCGAGCCAGATGATGGCCTCTCGCAGGTGCGAGCCGTCCTTGCTCATCGGTACCACGCCCAGCATCTGCGTGGTGTGCACCATTGCCGCTACGTCAGCCGGGTTCACCCTGGCCTGCTCCACGACTTGCTTGGTGGTGCTGGACACGGCGCGCCACCAATCAGCGGGGTCCTGCTCAGCACGGTCAGCGCAGGGGTAGTGGACTGGATAAGCAGCAAGGGCAGTCGCACAGACACGGCCGGAGGTGTCAACGAGTACGGCCTTGTTGCCACTGGTTCCCACGTCATGAGCGACGATGTACTGAGTCATTCGCACCTCGCTTCCAGATGGCTCAACGCTCAGCGCGACGAGGCCTCTTGTGCCAGTTGCTCGCGGACCATGGCCAGTGCATCCTGGTCCATCTGCTCCACCTGAACCAGCAGCTCTTCAAAGACCTGGAGCGCCCGGTCGAGCTGCTCTTCGGGGATGGTCAGCGGCGGCTTGATCTTGATGGTGTTGCGACAGGTGGGGCAGCCGGCGTGAACCTCGGGCATATCCACGTCAAAGATCACGCCGCTCATCATCCCCAGCTCCACCAGTGCCGCGGCACGCTCCGTGGCCGGAGTCCTGGTCTTGGGGTCCTCGACCAGCTCTACGCCGATGAACAGGCCCGGACCGCGCACCTCGCCGATGAGCGGGTGCTCTTCCTGCAGGTGCAGCAGGCGCGCCGTGGCGCGCTCGCCGAGCTGGCGCGAGCGCTCACACAGCCCGAGTCGCTCCATTACCTCGATGGTGGCCAGTGCCGCGGCGAAAGCGACCGGACTGGAGCCAAAGGTGGTGTGCTCTTCGGCCGCGTTCAAGTTCTTCAGGTCCTCCCTGGCCAGCAGGGCGCCGACGGCGAACCCGCCGCCCAGCCCCTTGGTCAGGGCCATCATATCCGGAGCCACACCGTAATACTCGGCGGCACTCATTGCCCCGCAGCGGCCGAACGCGGTCTGCGACTCGTCGTAGATCAGGTATATGCCGTGGCGCTGGCAGATCTCCTTGAGGCCGGCGAGATAGCCGGGCGGTGTGGGCACTTGGCCTCCCGCGCCCTGCATCGGCTCGATGATCAGGCCGGCGATCGGAGCGTTGACCCCGTGATAGATCACGTCCTCTACGCACTGCAGGCAGGCCAGGCCGCAGTGCTGTGGCTCGAGCTGGAGCGGGCAGCGATAGCAGTAGGGGTAGGGGAACTTGGCAAAGTGGTCCATTCCAAAGCCAGAGAAGCGAGAGATCCCGCCAAAGTACTGGCTGGCGGCATAGGTCCCCAGTGAGCAGCCGTGGTAGGCGCGGTAGGCGGTGAGGAACACCGTCGCCCCCGGCTTGTTGATCATGGCCAGCTTCATCGCCGCTTCGATGGCCGAGCCGCCGCCCTGGTTGTTCAGCACGACCTTGTTGAGGTTGCCCGGAAAGAGCTTGGGCAGCTTGTTCAACAGCTTGATGCGCGGAATGGTGGGGTAGGCGTAGCGCACGTGGGTCAGATGGCGCATCTGCTCGGTCACCGCGGCGATGACATCGGGGTGATTGTAGCCCACGTTGAGCGACCAGGCCTGAGAGGTGCAGTCGATGTACTCGTTGCCCTGTATGTCGCGTACCGTGGCGCCGCCGGGAGTGCCTTCGAAGAGGATCTGGCGCTTGAGCTTGGTCAGAGAGTGGGTCTTGGCCTCGGCAAACTCTACGTCTGTCACCTCGGTCAACAGGGTGCGAATTTCGTCCTGCGAGAGGACACGGGGCTGCTGCGTTGCCATCTTCTCCTCCTTGAGCAAGAGCGGATCCCGCTAGGGTGCCTGTTGGTTTGGTCCGATTATAGGCCCTGCACGAGACCTGTCAAAGCATCCCATAGTGAGCTAGTAGTACACGGAACGGGTCCTGTGGCGCGGCCGCGCTTTGTAATGAGGCTCCTGGCCGCGGTTCCAGAGCAGATAGTCCAGTCCCCTTGCAGTGACGGTCTGCCCCTGTCGTCTCAGCTCGGCCACCAGCAGCTCGACCGCGTGCAGGCCACAGGCGCGGATCTCTATCTCTTGCGGCGAGCCAGAAGGAATGAGCTCCTCCCGCTCGATGCGCGCCGCCAGATCCGGGTCGTACTCGAGCACGCCGTCGACGTGCAGGACGTGCGGCACGAGGTTGTCGGCAAAAATGGTCAACTGGTCGCTGTCGGTGAACCTGCCCAGTCCCCGTCGGTCAAAGGCCAGCTCGAGATCGGCCGCGGTGAGCTGGGCCCGCTTGAAGAGCGGCACAGACAGCGGGCCGTATTGCGAGACATCGTTGAAGAAGGGCATGCGGATGAGCAGCGTGACCAGTCGCTCGGCCGAAGCCTCCGCCGAGTCAACGAGCGCACCAAAGCTGCCGCCAAAGCTGCTCAGCAGGTATCGCCCCAGCTCGCCGAGGGCCTGCGCATACAGCTCCATCAGCTCCATGGCCACGGGATTGCCCGGGTCCTGGCCAAAAATCGATGCGCACCGCCCAGAGTCCAGGCCAGTCAACTCGGAGGCCGAGAGAGGGCCCCTGGTCTGGTAGTGGTCACTGAGGGCGGCGGCGATGGTAAAGTAGCCAGACAGCCCCGGGCGCTTCTTGAGATGTGGGTTATAGCCTGACATAAAGTTGATGGTGTCCAGGGTGAGAAAGAAAGCGGCTGTGTCCTCACCGTGGCCGAGGTAGTGGTAGCGGGCATCGTGCTCCGGGTACAGTGCTTGCTGCAGCGGCAGAGACGAAGCGTAGGCCGCGATGCGGCTCTCCTGGATCCGAACGTACCTGGCCTGTTCTGCTACCAGGTGGCAAGAGGAGCGAATGCGCTGGAACAAGTCGTGCAAGGGGCTCCTTTCGCAGCGCGGCGGAGAGTGGAGGCCGTCAGGGCTGGACAATCACGGGTGTGCCCATCTCCGCCCAGTCGTACAACGCCTTGGCGTCGGGGGTGTCCAGCACGATACAGCCGTAGGAGATGGGACGTCCCAGAAAACCGGCCCACAGCGTGCTGCCGTCGGGGTTGATGGGCAGGGCGTGGATGCCGTTTTCGGTACCTCCGGCCCAGTAGATGCCCATCCAGTGCGGCATCCAGATGCGCCAGGTCGAACCGTAGGCGTTGGGTATCTTGCTCTGAATCTCAAAGTCGCCGTACTTGGTAAAGTAGGGCGCCCTGCCAGTCGAGCAGACGAACGAATACACCACGTCGTTGCCTTCGTAGGCCCAGAGGTGCTGGTCAGAATAGTCCACTACGATCCGTTTGACCGGCGTGAGGCCCGGCCCCCGGACGCGCAGCAACTGGCCGATGTGCAGCCTGGGGAACGCCGTCAGGTGGTTGAAGAAGGCCAGGGCAAAGGGCCCTACCTCGTACTCGGCGGCGATGCTGTGCAGCGTATCGCCGTACTGGGCGATGTAGGTGTCCTTGGTCGGTCCCGGTCTGGGAACGGTGCCGCCGGCACCCGGGAGCAGGATGATCTGGCCAGGGAACAGCACATTGGTGCCAAAGAGGCTGTTGACCTGGCGCAGGTCAGCGATTTTGAGACCGTAGCGCCAGGCGATGGTGAGCAGTGTGTCGCCTGGTTGCACCACGTAGGTGCCGCCGCCAGTCGCTGCAGTACCGACGGCCACGGCTGACTCAGAGCCGGCGGGGATGATCAGCTTTTGCCCCTCGACAATCTGGTCAGGATCAGGCAGGTTGTTGGCGGCTGCAATCGCCTCGACCGTCGTGCCATAGCGCAGGGCGATATTGCTCAGACTCTCGCCGAGCTGAACCACGTGCACCAGCTGCTCCTGGGCCGTGGTCTGCGCGGGAAACAGGCAGAGCAGCGCAAGGCAGCCGAGGCAGCACAAGAGCCGCGATACCCGATTATGTGGTGGTGTGGTCAACATCCGTTGGCTCACCTCTGGCACGGGATTGTAGGTGAATGAACGTTGTCGGTCAAGCCGTTCGGCCGACACCCACTGCCCTACTCGTAGACCTTTTCGTCGCTTCGTTCGGCCTGGGCCGCGTCCGGTTCCACATCGCGGCCGGAAGGCCCTTTGCCCAGCAGTTCCTTGTAGTACTCGTGCTGGATGACCAGGTCCATGACCTCGTTGGTTCCGGTCCAGATCATAATCAGCCTGGCGTCCCTCAGCAGACGTTCCACCGGGTAGATGTCGGTGTAGCCGATGCCGCCCATAATCTGCATGGCATAGTTCACCACCTGCCAGCCGGCCTCGGTGGCGAACTTTTTCGATTCGGAAACCATACGCCGGACCCGGGCCGAGTCGCGGTCGTTGTCAGCGGCATAGGCCGTGCCGTAGATCAATCCCCGCGCCGCGTCGAGCAGGGTTACTCCGTCAGCCACCTTAAAGCTGACTCCCTGAAAGTTGCGGATGGTGGCGCCAAAGGCCTTGCGGCGGTCGCTGTAGCGAGCCGCCACCTCGAGTGCCGCTCTGCCCAGGCCCACTGCTCCCGCGGCGCTGGTGAGGCGTTCTGGCACCATCATGCGGTAAAAGATCTCGGCAGCACCGTTCTCACGGCCGACCAGGTTGGCAGCAGGCACCCGGGCATCGCGGAAGTAGATGCGGCCGGTGCCGCCGCCCCTGGTGCCCATCAGCCCGTAGACGTGCTCTACGTCCACCCCCGGTCCTCGCTCGACCAGAAAGGCACTGATGCCTTTGTGCGGCGGAGCAGCGGGGTCGGTACGCGCATAGACGAGGAAATAGTCCGCACCTTCGGCCCCGACGACGAATCGTTTCTGCCCGTTGAGCACGAACCAGTCGCCGTCGCGCCTGGCCTGGGCCGTGGTCCCGAAAAAGTCAGAACCGCCTCGCGGTTCGGTGAGGGCCTCGGCGCAGGTCAGCTTGCCCTGTAGAGTGGGGAGCAGATACCTGGCCTTTTGTTCGCCCGTGCCAAAGGTAGAGATGGCCTCTCCGACGATGCTGGGCAGACAGAAGAGGCAGGCCAGGCTCGTCCCGAGCATGCCCACCTCTTCGATGGCCATGACCTCGGAGGTCCAGGGTTCGCCCCTGCCGCCCCACTGTGTGCCAAAGCGCATTCCCAGCAGGCGGCGGCGCGCTGCCTCCTCCAGGAACTCGCGGGGGAAACGCACTCGTTCCGCGTCCATATCCAGCAGCAACTGGCGGGGCACCTGGCGAACGAACGCCCTGATCTCGTCACGCAGTGCACGCTGTGCGTCGGTGAGCAGTGATTCCAGCATCTGAACCTCCTGGACACGACCAATGAACAGGCGGGCCTCTTGACGGCTGGACGTTAGGACTCATTATACCACAGCCGGTGTATGTCTGGCGCGTTTGGGCTCGCTGCGCGTGCATCGTATAATGGCCCAATCTTGCGACGGGGGTAGCGGTTGAAGGAATTGAGGCGGGGCGTGGCGGCTACTCTGCCGCTCTGGCCCGGCATAATCGCATTTGCCCTGCTCTATGGCATGATGGCTCGTCAGGCGGGCCTGAGTCCGTGGCAGGCGGCGCTGATGTCAATGATGGTCCACGCCGGCTCCTCGCAGTTCACGGCTGTGGGCATGTGGGCCACTGCGGCCCCGCTGGCGATCATCCTTACTACCCTGGTGGTCAACCTGCGCCATCTGCTGATGGGCGCAAGCGTGGCCCCCTATGTGAGCCATCTCCCCACCCGCTGGAAGGCACTGTTGGCCCTCTGGATGAGTGACGAATCCTTTGCTCTGGCCATTTCCGAGTATCGCCGTGGAAGCGGCACGCACTGGTACTTCTTTGGCGCCAACGCGGGCATCTGGCTCATCTGGGCTCCGGCCGGTTGGCTGGGAGCGGTGCTCGGAGCGGCCATTCCGTCGCCAGAGGGCTTTGGACTGGACCTGGTCTTTCCTCTGGCCTTTCTGGGGCTGCTGGTCTCCTTCATCCAGGACCGTATCGGGCTGGTTGTGGCCGTGGGCTCCGGGGCGCTGGCCTTGGCTGCTGCGCAATTGCTTCCGGGAAATGGCTATGTGATTGTGGCCGGTGTGCTCGGCGGCTGCCTGGGGCTGCTGCTCGAAAGGTGGCACCAGGCGTGAAGACCCTGTTGATCTTTTTCGGTATGGCCGCGGTCACGTACTTTACCAGGGTCGCGATGATGGTCGCTCTGGGCAAGGAGCTGCCATCCATTCTGCGCCGTTGGCTGGCCTATGTTCCCGCTGCCGTTTTGGCGGCTCTGGTCGCGCCGGCCGCCCTGGCCCCGCAGGGGCGCCTGGCCTGGGGCGCCAGGGGCTGGGCCTCGGCCCTCGGCGCGTGGGTGGCCTGGCGCACCCGCAGCGTGTTCTGGACTATCCTGGCCGGTCTGGCGGCGTTTCACCTGCTTCGTTCGCTCGGCCTCGACTGACTCGGGCAACCTCTCTTCGCTCCGCTCTCGAGCCTTCTGGTGGTCAGGTCGCACCGCGCGACTTGACAACGCGCGACAAGTGGTTCATACTAGCTCTATTAGCTGGGTTATGGATTACTATCGGAGGCAATAATGGATCTGCGAACGGACCTGGTGCGCCTTGGATTCACCGAGTACGAGGCCAAAGTGTACCTGGCTTTACTGCGCACTGGCCCGGCAACGGGCTACCAGCTCAGCAAAGAGTCGGGCGTGCCGCGCTCGATGGTCTATGAGGCGCTGGGGCGGCTCAGCACCCGTGGTGCCGTGCTGCGCACGGATGATCCTCGCGCCACGCTCTACTCGCCCGTGCCGCCCAGCATGCTGCTGGACCGCTATGAGGATGAGCAGCACCACCTCATTCAGAGTCTACGGGAGAGCCTCACCGCTCTGTACAATGTGCAGGAGAAGGGCCGGCTCTGGTCGATTTCGGGCCGCAACTCGGTGCTGGCCTATGCGTCGCGGATGATCGCCGGCGCCACCGCCGAGCTGCTGCTGATCCTGGCTGACCAGGAACTGGAGTTGCTGCGCAGAGAGGTCATCGCAGCGCACAACCGTGGCGTCAGCGTGGGTGCCCTGTTGACCGGCGAAGCGGACTTGCCCTGCGGGCAGGTGGGACGCCATCCCCCGACCGAGAGCAAACTGCAGGAGCTCACCGAGACACTGATCGTGGTGGCTGACGGCAAAGAGGCCTTGATCGCCACGACCGACCTGGATGCCGAAGCGACGGTGACCTCCAACCGCAACCTGGTGCTCATCGCCCGCCAGTTCATCTGGATGGAGCTTTTTACCCAGCGCATTGCTTCACACCTGGGCGCTGAACTGCTGGTGGCCATTCCCCAGGAGGACCGCCTGGTACTGGAACGTTTTCAGCAGAACGAACCGCGCTAGCAGCAGAGTCGAGCAGCACGAGAATCCCGCTGCCGAGAATGGCCCGCATTTCGCACCAACGCATCGAGGAGATCCCATTTATGACGATGGAGACACCGGGCCAGGAAGCACCAGGCAACACAGCGCCCGCACCTGGCCACCAACGACTCGCCGGCTTGACCGCCGCCGAGGTCCTGGAGCGACGCCAACGGTACGGCGAGAACCAATTGCCCGAGGAGAAGCGGGTTTCTGCCTGGACGATCCTGATCAATCAGTTCAAGAGCCCACTGGTGTACATCATTCTGGCGGCAGCGCTGGTGTCGCTCATCGCCCGTGAGTACAGTGACTTTGCCATCATTATGGCCGTAGTGGTCATTGATGCCATCCTGGGCTCGGTGCAGGAGTATCAGGCCGAGCGCACCTACACGGCGCTCAAGGGCCTGCTCAAGCCAGCGGCAACCGTCATTCGAGACGGAGTGCGATCAGAGGTGCCGGTCAGCGAGTTGGTCCCTGACGACCTGATAGTGCTGACTGCGGGTGAGAAGGTGCCAGCCGATGGTCTGCTGCTCGAGGCCACCAAGGTGGCGGTCGAAGAAGCCATCTTGACCGGCGAGAGCGAACCGGTGGCCAAAGCCGCGCTGCCCGACCAGGCCGCCGCCACGGAAGCGCACCGTGTCTTTATGGGCACAACGGTCCTCACTGGCCGCGGGCTGATGACGGTCACTGGCACCGGCACACACACCGAGCTGGGTAAAATCGCCAGCAGCCTGCACGAGCACGTTGAAGACGAAACGCCGCTCCAGGTGCGGCTCGAGGCCTTTAGCCGCACTCTGACACGCATCGTGGCTGTGTTCACTCTGGCCATTCTGGCCGTGGGCCTGAGAATGGGCCATGGCTTCCTGGAGATGCTGCGCACGTCGATCATCCTCGCCGTAGCCGCCGTGCCCGAAGGTCTGCTCATCGCCGTGACGGTGATCCTCGTGGTGGGCATGCGCAAAATCCTGAAACGCAATGGTCTGGTCAAAAAGCTCCTGGCGGTCGAGACCCTGGGCTCGGTGACGGTGATCTGTACTGACAAGACCGGCACGCTGACCGAAGGCCGGATGAGGGTTACCCGCACCGAGCTCGAGGATTCTCAGCGCGCCCTGGAGACGATGGTGCTGTGTAACAATCTCGAGGGTCCCCTTGAGCTGGCGCTGTGGGAGTACGCCTCGGCACAACCGGAGCTCAAGCCGCAAGAGTTGGTTGACCGGTCCACCAGGGTGGCCGAAGAGTTGTTCAGCAGCGAAACCAAGTTCATGACCGCTCACACCGTGCTCGACGGGCAGGCCAATGACTATCTCAAGGGTGCGCCAGAGATCGTGCTCGGTATGTGCGATCTCAGCGATCAGCGGAGAGTGGAGATTCTGGGCCAGGTCGATCAGTGGGCCGGCGAGGGCCTGCGTCTGCTGGGGCTGGCCTATCGAGAGCACCGAAATCTCGACATTCACACCGGGTACCACTGGCTGGCGCTGGTGGCCATGGAAGATCCGCTCCGCGAAGGCGTGGTTGACGCGGTGCGCGTTGCCCAGCATGCCGGGATCCAGGTCAAGATGATCACCGGCGATTACCGACGCACCGCCGACCGCATCGGCCGCATGATTGGCCTGGTGCGCGACGGTGACCTCGTGCTGGAAGGTGCCGACCTGGCGGCGATGGACGATGCCGAGCTGGCTCGTCAAGTGCCGCACACGGCGGTCTTTGCCCGCATCAAACCGCAGGACAAGCTGCGCATCGTGCGCGCTCTTCAGTCGTCCAATGAGATCACCGCGATGATCGGTGATGGCGTCAACGACGCGCCGGCGCTCAAGCGAGCCAACATCGGCGTCGTTGTAGGCACGGCCACCGACGTGGCCAGGGAAAGCGCCGACCTGATCCTGCTGGACAGCAACTTTCGCACCGTGGTAGCGGCGGTAGAGGAAGGGCGCACCATCTTTGAGAATATCCGCAAGGTGGTGGCCTACACCCTGTCGAATTCCTTCGCCGAAGTGATCACCATCTTTACTGCCATGATCCTGGGCTGGCCGACGCCGCTCACGGTCGCTCAGATTCTGTGGATCCACCTGATCTGCGATGGTCCCTCGGACATCGTGCTGGGGTTTGAGCCCAAGGAAGAGGGCATCATGGACGAAAAGCCCAAGTCGATCCAAGAGCCGATCCTGACCCGGCTGAGCGCGTCCCTCATCGGCTTTATCAGCATCGCCAGTGCCGTGTTTGCCCTGACTCTCTTCCGGCATTTTTGGGCCGTACACGGCGACGCGGTCGAGGGACGCAGCATCGTGTTCGCCAGCTTTGCCATCAACTCGATGATCTACATCTTTGCCTACCGCAGTCTGCGCCGTAGCATGCTGCACACGGCACCGTTGAGCCAGAACAAGGCATTGATTCTGGCGGTGATCGGCGGACTGATCACCGCTCTGCTGCCCTTCTCTGTTCCGGCTCTGCAGCGGCTGCTGGGGATCGTGCCTTTGACCGTGGATGAGTGGGCCCTGGTAGGGGGATGCGCCGTCTCACTGCTGGCCGCAGTGGAGGTGGCCAAGATCATCAGCCTGCGGATTCATCATCAGGCGTAGGACAGGCGTGGCTGGCCGGAAGGTGCTCGTCGCGCGCGAACGGCACAGTAGAAAGCAGAATCCGGGGCCCATTGAGGGCCCCGGTTCCGACCGTACACCGGTTATTGTTTGGCGCCACACTCGGGGCAGAACTTGGTGCCCGGCTCGAGCTTGGCCCCGCACTCGGTGCAGTGCGCCGCCTTCTTCAGCGCGGCGCCACATTCGGGGCAGAACTTGGCGTTCGTGGCCAAGGGCTTGCCGCACTCCGGGCAAGAAGCCCGGATGGTCTCCCGCCAGTTGCCCTCGCTCAGCTTCTTGTCCTCCTCGGACATCCTGGCGTGCGCCCAGACTTCTTCAACGGACCGGCTGGCCTGAGCCGCTGACATCTCGACGCCCAGGTCGGGCGCGCACTCCTTGCACAGGCCGCGTTTGGTGTTCCAGCACGAGTCGATGCAGACCCAACTGCTGCAACGCGGACACTGCTTGAAGTGGGGCATTGCCTCCTGTGCTGCTTCGTTAAAGGCCTGGTCGTGGGCCCTCTCCCAGGCAGCCGAATGGACCCGGTCGCCCAGGTCCGCCGCTCGCCCGAAGATGCCGCCCAGTAGTCCGCTGGCAGCGTCCAGTGCCTCTTTGGCCATACCCGTAGCCGAGGCTTTGAAGGGACTGCGAAAGCCGCTGCCGCAACGGTCACAGAAGAACTCGAACTGAAAGCCCCGCTCGGTGCTCTGGTCACTATGGTTGCGTACAAACTTGATCATTGGCATGGCCGTCCTCCTTTGGCCCGCCATTCTAGCCGACTTCGGTGAGTAAGCCAACTGCTTCAGTGCAGCCGAACTGGAACCGCCGGGCGCTTGAAAAGACGGGTCTTTACGCTATAATGAACGCTGGTGACAGCCACGGACGACGAGTCGAAAAACACTGAACTGAACATAACTAGCGCCGAGAGCGAGCGTCTGGCGCTGCTTTCGCGGCGCGTCAACGAGCTCCGCCTGCGCATCCCCGGCACTCGCCTGGAGGTGCTGATCAACCAGCTCTACGACGAGCTGGCCAGGGCGGGCATTCAGTTTCGGCCGCGTGTCTACCTGAGTGACGAATGGGGCTGCCCGGACCGCGTGCCGGTGATCGGCATCCCCTTCTACCTCGCCGACCCGGTGCTCAGCCAGATGGAAGGTGAGCTGACAGAGGTGGAGGCCGAAGGCGAGGCGGAGGTACTAATGTACCTGCGCCACGAGACCGGCCACGCGTTTAACTATGCCTACCGTCTCTACCTCGATCCAGAGTGGAAACGCCTCTTCGGTTCCATCTCGGACGCTTACGAAGATGATTACAAGACCATCCCCTTCAGCGCTCGCTACGTGCGCCACGTGCCAGGATGGTACGGCCAGAGGCACCCCGATGACGATTTTGCCGAGACCTTTGCGGTGTGGCTCTACCCTGGTTCGGACTGGCGAAGGCGCTATGCCGGGACGGTCGCCCTGACCAAACTGCAATACGTGGATCGTGTGGCGCACCAGTTAGGCGGAACGCCCCCTGTTGTGAGCGATGGTGCCCTGGATGTGCCGGTCGAAGAGATGGATATCACCCTGGCCGAGTGGTACGCCCCGGATGAGGAAGGACCGGCGTGCTCGCTGCCAGCCATTCTCGACTCGGACCTGGAATCGTTATTCCCCGCCGTAGAAGGCCAGCCAGCGCATGAGCTGATCCACACCTGGCGCCGCTCACTGGTGCGTGACCTGCACCACTGGACCGGCGTCACTCGCCCGGTGCTTCACCGGTTGCTGGCCGAGGTAGACCGACACCTGAAAAAGCTCAACCTCAAGGTCGAGTCAGACCAGGTTCCCAGCCGACTGGAGGCCCTGGCCATCTTTCTGACGACGCTGGTCATGAACTATAACTATACGGGGCAGTTCGTGGATCGCTAGCGTTACCAAGTGACCCCAGTGGTCGCCGCGCTACCGCCACCGACCGACAACGGCCAACTGCCGCACTGTGGAGGGACTAGTGGACAGTCTCAGGATTGCGGTTCTGTTCTATGAGGAGCGCACCGGCCCGGCGCCAGCGCGCGACGAGGTCGTGGACCAGGTCTACGCAGCCCTGACCGCGCTCGGCCACCAGCCGGTACTACTGGGGACGAACAACGATGTGGCCGAACTGGTAACCCGTCTGGGCGAGATCAAGCCGGATCTGGTGTTCAACCTCTGCGAGAGCTTTGGCGGCCTGGACTCGAACGAGGGCAACATCACCGCGCTGCTGGCGCTGCTGGGGATTCCCTTCACCGGCACGGGGCCGGTGGGCATGGCCCTGCGCCAGGACAAGGCGTTGACCAAGAAGGTCCTCCAGTTCCACGGGGTCAACTGCCCTGGCTTTGCCATCTTTGACATCGGCAACCTGGAGTTCAGCGGAAGGATGCACTTTCCGCTCATCGTCAAGCCAATGCGCGGTGATGCCTCGCTGGGCATCAGCGATGCGTCGCTGGTCAGAGACTATGCCGGCCTCATCAGGCAGATTACGATCATGCACAACGAGCATTTTGACGCCGCCCTGGTAGAAGAGTACATCGAAGGGCGCGAGTTCTACGTCGGAGTACTGGGCAACGAATCACCCGAGGCACTCCCGCTGGTGGAAATGGATTTCTCGCGGCTGCCGCCAGACGCTCCCCGCATCTATGGCCGGGCGGCCAAGTTCGATGCCACCAGTACCCAGTACCAGGCGCTGAACGCCATTATTGCTACCGACCTCTCGTCAGAGCTGCGGCACAGCTTGGCCAACGCCGCGCTGGAAGCGGTGTACGCATTGCAGGTCCGTGACTATGCCCGGGTGGACATTCGCCTGTCGCGGGAGGGCAAACCCTACGTCATCGAGGTCAACGCCAACCCGTACCTGGAGCAAACGAGCGCCTTTGCCTTTTCCGCTCTGCAAGCGGGAATGGGCTACAACACGCTCATCGGGCGTCTGGTTGAGATTGCGTGGACCTGCGCCAGAGATCGGGCCTGGGACAAGGGCATGGCCTGCCCGGTCAAAAGGCCGCCGCCCGAGAAGCCGCTCTAGCGGGGCAAGTAGATCCGCGGCACGCGCGGCAGCAGGGCGGTGAGCGTCTCATAGTGGCTGGTGTCGGCCCACGCGCCCAGTTCTTGAGCGCTGATCTCGTCCTCTCCCTGCGGCCCCAGCAGCACTACCTCGTCGCCGGCCCTGGCGTCCTCGACCCTGGTCAGGTCGACCATAAACTGGTCCATGCAGATGCGGCCGATGATCGGCACCCGCTTACCCCGCACCAGCACCATGCCTTTGTTGGAGAGGCTCCGCCTGTAGCCATCGCCGTAGCCCACGGGCACCAGACCCACCGGTGTCGGGTGGGTGGTCACAAAAGTGCGGTTGTAGCTGATTGCTGAGCCGGTTGGCAGCACGTGCAATTGCGCGATGCGGCTCTTGAGGGTCAACGCGGGGCGCAGCGTGAGCGGGTTTCTGACCTCCGACGAAGGCTGCAGGCCGTACAGGGCGATGCCAGGCCGGACCATATCCAGCCGGGTCTCCGGTGCGGCCATCATCGCGGCGCTGTTGGCACCGTGGCGGATGCTGATGCTGATCCCCGCCTCCTCCACCTGCCTCAGCACCTGCTGGTAGATAGACAACTGTCGGTAGGTATAGGAGAGGTCGGCCTCATCAGCCGATGAGTAGTGGGTGAACAAACCCTCGATGCGCAGGCCCGGGATCTGACTCACCGCGCGCGCAAAGGGCAGTACGTCCTGAGGCAGCAGGCCGAACCGTCCCATACCGGTGTCGACCTTGATGTGCACTCCTATCGGCGGTACCCCTGCCAGTGCCACCGCCGCCGACAGGGCTTGCGCCAGACCGAGGTCAGCCAGAGCGGGAGTGATGGCGTTGGCAACGATCTCTGGAGCCATTCCGGGAGGCTCATAGCCCAGGGCCAGGATCGGCGCTGTGATTCCGGCCAGACGCAGCGCAAACCCCTCGTTGGCCCAGGCGACCGCCAGGTGTGATGCGCCATTGGCCAGGACAACGCGGGCCACGGGCAGCAAACCGTGGCCGTAGCCATTGGCCTTGATTACGGCGGCGATCTGACAGTGGTCACCAATCAGGGCCTTGACCTGCCTGGTGTTGTAAGCGATGTTGTCTAGATTGACTTCTGCCCAGTGGACGCGGTTATACATCGAGTTTACTCTCGCTCTGGCCTATGAGGCACTGAGATAGGGGATGGTCAGCGGTCCGTCTGGCAGAACACCGACGCTTGGGTGCCCGCCCAGCTTGCGAATGGCCGCCTCGACCTCGCTCTGGAAATCGCCCACCACCCCGAGCTTGCAGGCGCGGACGGTGCTGGCGTCCATTGCGCTGAACAAGCGGATGTCGTACTCTTTCATCAGGTAAGCATAGACCTGGGCTTCCCACTGGTCAAGTATCTCCTCGGGAAGGTCCACGATGCCCTGCAGGATGTCGTGGGGCGTCCGGCCCTGTTTCATCAGGGGCCCGAAATTGCCGTGGTCGGGCAGCCCGTCGGAACACTCGCTGGCCACCAGGATCGTGCCGCCCGGCTCGGTGATGCGGGCCGCCGCCGAGATGCCCTTGATGGTCTGGTAGAGGTTCTGGTCCAGGGGAAAGCCGCTGTTGGAGGTGATCACCAGGGGAAAACGCGACCGGACCGGCTGCATCGCTTCCTCGCGCGAGCGTCGGCACCCCGCACGGTGCGCCTGGATATAGTCGCCCACGAACATGCCGGTGATAGCCTTGTCCGAGTTCAGCGTCACGTTGACCATAAACTCGGGTGGACAATGGGCCACCATCGCCTCCAGCTCGCAGCGGATGGGGTTCTCCTCGACCGTGCCCCAGGTGCTCAGCGGGTTGGCAATGAGGTCAAAACCGTGGATGCTGATGATGGTATCGATGGAGGCCAGGGCCGGGATGACTCCCTTGGCGCCGCCGGAAAAGCCGGCAAAAAAGTGCGGCTCGATGAAACCGACCACGATGCGCTTGTCGGCCTCGAGATAGCGCCTGTTGACCAGGGCCCTTTTGCCGGCGGGCGTCTGGCCAATGTACACGTTCTGGCCCGGATCAAAGGCGTCGTGGTTGACGATGTTGAGCGAGCGAGCCATTTCCGGGCCAAACATGGCCTCGATTTCCGCCGGTGTATTGCCCCGGTGGCTGCCAGTGCCAAGGATCACCGTGATCTGGCTGGTCGGAACGGGCAGCTCCTTCAACAGCCAGGGGATGAGCTGGCGATTGGGAACGGCGCGCGTGCCATCCGACGTGACGATCAGCACCCGTTCCTGCGGGCCGATCAGCTCGTGCAGCGGCTTGCCTCCGCGTGGCGTGCGGCAGGCGCGACAAAAGGCCTCCTCCGGGTCACTCAGGGGCGGGTTGAACCTGGGCCGGATAACATGCCAGTCGGCCAGGGCGGGGTCCGCCTCGAGGGGCAGCCCGTGTTTGCCGTAGGCGATGCGGATGATGTTCGAATCGGACACGACACTCTCCTCAGGGGGGACTAGGGATCGGGAAAGAGCTTGCCTGGATTCATGATCCCATTCGGATCGAGCAGGCCCTTGATGCGCTTCATCAGTGCCAGGCTGGCGCCGTGCTCGGCCTGCATAAACTCGCGCTTGCCAATGCCAACACCATGTTCGCCTGTGCAGGTTCCACCCACGCTGAGCACCCAGGTGACCAGGCGCCGGTTGAACTCGTGAGCCCGCTCGAGTTCCTGGCGGTCGTTCAGGCCAGACAACATCTCCACGTGCAGGTTGCCGTCTCCGGCGTGGCCAAAGGTGGCGATGCGTACGTTCAGCTCACTGGCCAGACGGTAAGCCTGAGCCACCGCCTCGGTATAGCGCGAGATGGGCACCACGATGTCGCCGATCTCGGTTCGGCAGCCGGCGTTGAGCTGCTTCACTGCCTCGTGGGCCTGTTTGCGGGCGTGCCACAGCTTTTCGCGCTCGGCGATGGCAATGCCGCGCTCAAACGAGGTGCACCCGGCGTCGCGGCAGGTCTCTTCGCTCAGCTCCAGCTCTTGCTCGATTCCGGCCGGCACTCCATGGAACTCTATCACCAGCGTGGGCGCGGCGACCAGCGAGGAGTGGGTCCAGGCATTGACGATCTCGATGATGGTCGGGTCCATCAGCTCCAGCGCCGCAGGCATCGGGCCGTAGCGATTGATGCGGTAGATGGCCTCTGCTGCCGCCTCCATCGTCGGGAACACAGCCACCGCGGCAACGGCCTCGGGGCGGATGCGCAGGCGCAGCGTGATCTCGGTGACCACTCCGAGAGTGCCCTCAGAGCCAATGATCAGGCGGCAGAGATCATAGCCGCTGGCCGACTTGAGTACCGGTCGGCCGCAGCGGATGATCTCGCCGTCGGGCAGAACGACCTCCAGTTGCTGCACATAGTCCTTGGTGGCGCCGTACTTGACCGCATGCATGCCGCTCGAGTTGTTGGCTACCATTCCGCCGATCGTCGCCACATCGCTCGAACCGGGCGCCGGAGGGAAGAACAGGCCATACCTGGCCAGGCGTTTGTTCAGCTCGTCATAAACAATGCCAGGCTGCACCACGACCTGCAAGTCGGCCTCACGAACCTCGAGAATCTGGTTCATCCGGTACACATCCAGAAGTATTCCCCCGCACACCGGCAGCGGGTTTCCTTCGAGGCTGGAGCCACCGCACCAGGGGGTAACCGGAATGCGGTGCTCGTTGGCGTGCCTGAGAATGGCGCTGATCTCGGCAGCGTTCTGCGGCCACACCACCACTTCGGGCAGGTACGGCCCGTGGAAGGACTCGTCGTGCGAATGCGCTTCCAGGTCCGCGCCGCGCACCGAAACGCGGTCGGGGCCAACCAGATTCTGCAGGAAACCAAGGGTAGTCGGGTGAATTGGCATGGCTCAGAACTCGACTGTGCCCATATCGCGAGCCAGCTCGACCGGCCCGCCGAATTCGCGGCGTGCCTGGGCTACCAGGTCATTCAAGTTGTGGAGATGCGCCGGGTAATGGATGAGGAGCAGCCGCTCCACTCCCGACAGGCTCGCGGCGCGGCCGGCCTGGGCGGCGCTCGAATGGCCTTCCATCTCCCCCGACGCCTCGTGGATGAGGATTCGTGCGCTCCGAGCGAGACGCAACAGCTCCTCGCTTGGTCCAGTATCCGAGGAGTAGACCACTGCGATTCCTGTCTCCTTGTTCAGCAGGCGCAGGCCAATGCTGGGCACCATGTGTCGCGTCGGGGCTCCGGTGATGAGCAGGTCAGGCAGGTCCAGCACCACCGTCTCTCGGCGGCACTGCACCGGCTGGTAGACCGGTGGTTTGAAGCCAGGCCATCTGCGCTCCGGCTCGAAAACATCGAGCAGCGTCCTGGCGCCGGCAACCGCATCTGGCTCACCGGTGACCGTCAGAGGCGCGGCGCAGTCGAGTAGCCACAGGCCGAGCACCAGACTGGGGTAGCCATAGAGGTGATCCGGGTGCCGGTGAGTCAGCACCAGATAGCCCAGATGGGTCGGGTCAACGCCGGCCAGTTGCAACTTGACCAGCGGACTACCACCGCAGTCGACCAGGATGGTCGATACCTCGCCTTCAATCACCAGATAGGTGTTATCGTGGCCGATTGTCGGGACTGCGGCACCGGAACCAAGGATGGTCAGAGTAGCCATTGGGGGACGACCTAGCTAAGGGTCTTGCGCCAGACAGAGTAGATCCTCTGGATGGCGGTAAAGACAGTGAGGATGGCCAGCACCCACAGCACGGGGCGCATCACACCAACCACCAGACCGACCACCAGCAGGATAACCCGTTCAAAGCGAGTGAAGAGGCCTTCCTTGCATTCCACGCCGAGGCCTTCGGCTCTGGCTCTGGTATAGCTGACCATGATCGAGCCCACTACCGCAACATAGATGAGAATCGGCTCAATGCGGTCGCCGCGCTGGACATAGTACAGCAGCAGCCCCAGCAGCACCGTTGCCTCGGAAAAGCGGTCGATGACCGAATCCAGGAAGGCGCCGAACTGGGTGACCAGGCCCATTTCGCGGGCAACGGAGCCATCGAGTGCGTCGAAGGCACCGGCGAGTGCCAGCAGAATCCCGCCGACGGTGAATCGGCCAACGGCCACGGCCCACATCACCGGCAGGTGCAGTGCGTAACCAAACAAGGTCACGGCGTTTGGCGAGATTCCCCAGCGCCCGATGATCCTTGCGAGAGCACTGCGGAAAGGATTGGTCCAGGCGCGTAGCTTTTCACTCAACATCCAGGTTGCCCTCGGCTTTCAGTTTGATCAGTTCCTCGTAGACGTCCAGCACCTGACGGGCCACCAGTGGCCAGTCATAACGCATTGCCTTGCGCTGCCCGCGCTGACCCATTTCCTGGCACAGTGTGGGGTTTTGCAGCAGGCGGATGATGGCGTCGGCGATAGCGTGCTCATTCTCGGGCTCTACCAGCAGGCCTTCTTGCCCATCCTCCATGACGCTGCGGTAGCCGCGAATGTTCGAGGCCACGATGGGCTTGCCTGCCGCCATGGCCTCGAGCAAGACGATGCCAAAGCTCTCGAATCCGGTGCTGGGGGCGCAGAACACATCGCAGGTCTTGTAGTAGCGAGGCAGTTCCTCTTCCGAGACCCGCCCCACGAATTTCACACTGCTCAGACCGTGCATGCGGGCATAGCGTACGAACGGTTCCTTGTCCTCTTTCTCAAAGGCCCCGGCCACTATGAGCCGTGCGTCGGGCACCGCTTCCACGATGTACGGAAAGGCGCGCATGAGATAGCGAAAGCCTTTGCGCTTTTCCATTCGACCCATAAAGAGGATGTTGGGCCGTCCGTCCACGTACTTCTCAATAGGCAGCACACCGGGGTTGGTGAATTCCTGGACATCAATGCCATTGGGGATGATGGCATAGTCGTCCGGGTAGTACCGGCTGATCTGATCCCAGGCGGCGTGCGAGACACAGATCTTGGCGTGCAGTTTGTCAAAGAAAGGATCGAAAACCGGGCGGAGAGTCTCCAGTCCCCAGTGGGGCGTCTCCCGGTAGGCGTGGAAGGTGCCCACGTTGATCGTCTTGGAATGACGCAGCACAAAGAGAGGCAAAGCTGGCATCAGCGGCTCGTGCAGGTGGATGATGTCAAAGTTCTCCGCCTTGAGCAGCTTTTTCACCGGTCGGTAGATGCGCGGCGAAAGCGTAATGCGCGAGATGGAACCGCCAAACCCGATGGGCGTGATGTGGCTGCCCATACGGATGACGTTGTCGGGAATGTCGGTGGCGTCCTCCGGACAGGGGGCAATGATCTTGACCTCATGACCCCACTCGCGGAAGCAGTGGTCGAGGTGCGAGACATGCTCCGTGACGCCCCCGGGATAGGGATACTGGTAGGGGGTCACCAGCGCGATCTTCATTGGCTAGTCTGTTCCGTTCCTGGCGAAAGCTGGCCCCGCTCCACTGCACCGCGAGGCTGCACCGACCAGATTGGCTGGAACATTACCCATTGCTCGGGGTGCTGCCCGATGTGCTTTTCCAGGACCGCCGCTATCTGGGCCATGCCGGAGCGCACGTCGCGCTCCTGGTCACCAGTTCTCTCCAGGGCGAGGGGCGGCTCGATATAAGCCTCAAAGGTGTTATCGGGCCGGCGCAGGCTGAAGAAGAACCCCAGCGGAGCTCCGGTGCGCAGGGCAAGCTGAACGTGGCCGTCCGGCAGCAAGGCCGGCGCGCCGAACAGGTTCACCACGCTGCCGGTCCCGGTGAGGTTGCGATCGGCGGCGATGCCCACGATGCCATTCTGGCGCAGGGTGCGAAAGATGGGCCGCAAAAAGCTGTCGGCGGGGATGATCTGGATGCCCTTGCTGGCGCGCAGCGAAGTCACGTACTGGAACAGCTTTTCCGGCTTGAGGTGCTCGGCCACGACGGTGATGGGGTATTTGTGCAGCGCAAAGGCCTGGGCCACGACATCGAGATTGCCAAAGTGGGCCGTCACCGCGATGAGACCCTTGCCCTGACTCAAGGCCTGCTCAATGTGCTCCAGACCGTGCACGGTCACAAGCTGGCGGATCTTTTCCTCGGAGAGGGAGGCAACACGGAACAGGTCGTAGTAGTTGCGCGCCTGGTTGCGAAAGATCTCCCGCGCCACGCTGGCGGTGCGGGCCGGGTCGGCCTGCTCGCCCAGCACATGCCTGAGGTTGTCGTCGACGTTCTGGCGGGCGGTAGTGCCTTTGTCGTAGGACAGGTCGCCAATGCGCGTGAAAAGGCGGTAGCCCAGACTCGGGGGCACGAGGGGCATCAGCGTCCCCAGCAGGCGATAGGCCGCATAGGCGAGTTGTTCCTGGGCGCTAATGGGCGCACCTCCTAGCGCGGATGACCAGAGTGGTACAGGTCATAATACCGCAGGACGGAAGGGTTTGTCAAGCAAACCGGTCGCGCGTAGAATGGGGCGGCCGGCTGTTTGGAGGGCCGAGCGGCCGCCCGACACCAGGCGCGTGTCCATAGTGTCGGTTGTGCCGGCAGCGCAGGACGGATCGACCGGCTCGTAATTACAATGTGCTCTGCGGTATGCCAGTCACGCGGCCCCGTGCCCGAGCCGCCCTGGATCTCACAGCGGGAGACAGCTATGACCAACGACGACCACCCCGTCTACCGACCGATGATGCGCGACCTGCCCACCTCGGAGCGGCCCCGCGAGCGGCTGCTGCGCTATGGCGCCTCTACCCTGTCGACCGCTGATCTGCTGGCCATTGTGCTGCGCAACGGTTCGCGCGGCGAGAATGTGCTGGCGATGGCTATGCGGCTCATCTCGCAGTACAAAGGAATCGGAGGCCTGGCTCACGCGCCCGCGGCAGAGCTGTCCAGCCAGCATGGGATGGGCCCCGCCAAGACAGCCGAAGTGCTGGCAGCGTTCGAGCTGGGCAAGCGATTGAGTGCCACCTCGGCTGGCGACCGTCCGATAGTGACATCGCCGGCTGACGCCTACAACCTGCTGGCGGCAGAGATGGCGGGAGAGGAGCAGGAGCAGATCCGCACGCTGTTTCTCGATACCAAACATCGCGTGATCGGCGGCTCGATGGTGTACAAAGGCAACGTCAACACGGCTGTGGTGAGAGTGGGCGAGCTGTTCCGCGATGCGGTGCGGGCCAACTGCGTGGCCATCATCGTGGCTCACAACCATCCGTCGGGAGATCCTACACCCTCGGAGGACGACGTCCGCATCACCGAGGACATTGTCAAAGCAGGCAAGCTGCTGCAAATCGAAGTGCTCGACCACCTGGTGATCGGGCAGCAGGGGTTTGTGAGCCTCAAGGAACGGGGGCTCGGCTTTAGCGCCTAGCTGCGCTGAGTCAGCACCTGCGCGGCCAGTCCATGCGGTATGGCGCGGAAGGCTCCCCACTCGCGCCATTCACCGGTGAGGCCTTTCAGCGCCGCTGCGACCTGGCCGAGGTCCTCCAGGGCTACCTCGGAGAATGCCGCAATGTGCTCGTCGCGGTCGGCGGTGGCCAGCTCCCCGGCAAGCTCTCTGAGCAGGAAGGAGTAGGACGGATAGTCCAGGCAAACCGTCCCGATGCGGAGGGTGAACTCGACCAGGACAAGAAACCGTTCGACTTGCACCTCCAGCCCCGTCTCTTCGGCCACCTCTCGCTGCAGCGCGTCCAGCACCGCTTCGCCTGGCTTGATGCCGCCTGAAGGTACGCGCAGGGCCCGCTCGGGATAGAAATCCTTGGTGTGCAGGAGCAGGTTGCCATCGCGGCGTCGGATGAAGAGTACCACCTCGCCGTCCCGGCGGCGCGTCTTCTCTACGTTCCACCAGTGGACGCCCTCCGCTCCAACAACAATCTCGACGCTGGTCCGCAGCGGGGTGCCGTACAGCTCCTCGAGCGTGGCCAGCTCTGCTTTCCTCTGGTCGTTCATTCGTCCGCCCTCCCGGGTTCAGGTGTGTGGCTGGCACGGCTGTCTCGCTCCGCGGCCGAGTACAGCGGGAGCACCGGCGACAACAGCAGGCCGGAAATCACCAGGGCTGCCCGGATCGAGATCCGGTTGGCGATCGCGCCGACCAGCGGGCCCCCGCCAATCTGGCCGATAGCGTCGACCTGGCTCAGGGTCGAGAACATCGTGGCGCGCACGTGAGGATCGTCGATGTGCTGATTCAGCCAGGCGTCCTGCAACGGTGCGTGAACGCGGCGCATGACCTGTATCAACAGGTACAGGAGCACCGCCAGCCCGAGTGCTCCGCTCAGGCCGAAGCCAACCAGAGCTACCATGATTGCCATAGACAGAACGCGCAGCAGGCTGCCCAGAGAGCCGCCCCTGTCGGCCGCGCGGCGCCGAACATACTCCATCGCCTGCAGGCTGAGCAGCAGTTCGAGCAGGCGCACCGTGCCAAACATCAGCACCGGTCTGGCGGCAGCAGCAGCCGGCAGGCCCACGTCGTTCAGCAAGTGCGGCGTCCAGAGGCGGTCCAGACCCTCGCTGTAGAGGCCAAAGAAGAAACCAATGCCCAGCAGGGTCAGCAGCACCGGCCGCCTCCTGGTGAGCTGGCGCGCGCTGACCAGGGTCTGCTTCATCGCCGCCAGTGTGCGTCTCTGGTCAACCGGAGTGGGCCGAAAGCCCGTTTCGGGCATCCCGAGCAGCAAGAAGCCGGCCAGCAGGAGCGCGGCTCCCCCTCCGAAAATGATCGGCCGTGCGGGCTGCGTCAGGCCGATCCACACACTCAGCGGCACGGCTACCAGCCCGCCCAGGTTGCCGGCCTGCGCACCGCGCAGAAAGGCCTGCTCCGCTCTCTCGGGGCCGACCTCATCGGCAATCCAGGCCTGCGTCGCGCCGCTGGTAAAGGTGTAGCCGATGCCCCAGATGAGCTGCGCCAGAAGGATTGTGCCAAAGAAGGGCAGTGCTCCCTGGAAGATCAGGCCTAACCCGATGAGCAGGTAGCCGATGATGATCGAGAGACGACGGCTCTTGGTGTCGGCCAGGACACCGGTCGGGATCTCAAAGACAAAGATGGTTACTTCGAGCGCTGTGCCGACCAACACCAGTTGCAGCGGGTTGAGGTGAGCCACCGTGATCTGAAAGACCGCGTCCACGGTGAAGGCCAACGAGAGGAGCAGCTCGGTCGCAAAGGACAGGATCACATAGACCTGGAGTGCGTTCAACCGCAGGAATTGGCGTGTGCTATTGGTCACCGCTGGACCTTTCGCTCCAAACGAAAACTCCGGCTGACCGCGAGCGAGTGGTCAGCCGGAGCCATCCTGGCTGGGGGACGAGGATTCGAACCTCGGCTGGCTGATCCAGAGTCAGCTGTCCTACCGCTAGACGATCCCCCAGTGCGCCGGATATCCTAGCACAAATCGGCGCGAACGCCAAATCTGCGCCTGCTCTATCTAGACCAGCAGCTCCCTGGCCCTGGCGATTCGGGCCAGCACCTTGTCGCGACCCAGAATCTCCATCGTGCCAAAGAGCGGCGGGGCAACCTCGCGCCCGGTCACGGCGATGCGCAGCGTGCCAAAGAACTGCCGCGCCTTGAGACCCATCTGCTCGGCCCTGGCCCGCAGCACCGGCTCCAGCGCCGTCTCGACGAACTCGGTGGTGCGCAGCAGCTCGTGCGAGTCAGTCAGGACCTGGCGGGCCTGGTCCGCGGTCATCCCCTTTTGAATCAAGAGCTGTGGATCATAGTGCAGTTCGTTGACAAAAAAGAAGTCGGTGAGCCCTACACAATCCGTCAGCTTGACCATTCGCTCGCGGATGAGCGGCGTCATCCGGCGCACCGTTTCCGCATCGACCTCTACCCCGGCCGAGGCAAAGAACGGTTCCAGCCGTTTGGCCAGGTCGTCCACATCGAGCTGACGAATGTACATGCCATTCATCCAGTCCAGTTTGTCGTAGGTGAACCTGGCTGGAGACTTGCTGACGTGGTCCAGGTCAAAGGCGGCGATGATCTGCTCCCGGGTCAGCATCTCGGTCTTGCCGTCGTAGGCCCAGCCTACCAGGGCGAGAAAGTTGAACATGGCTTCCGGCAGGTATCCGGCAGAGCGGAACTCGCGCACCCGTACGTTGTACTCACGCCCGTCAGCGCCAGTCAGCTTGCGCTTGCTCATCTTGCCCTGCCCGGTGGGACTGAGGATCACCGGCAGGTGAGCGTAGAGCGGTGGGGTCCAGCCGAAGGCACTGTACATAATCATGTGGCGCGGGGTGGACGGAATCCACTCGTCGGCGCGCATGATGTGGGAGATCTCCATGGCGTGGTCGTCGACCACGTTGGCCAGATGGTAGGTTGGGTAGCCGTCTGACTTGAGCAGAACAAAGTCGTCCATCTGGTCGTTCTGCATACAGATCTTGCCCCGAATGAGGTCGTGGAAGCAGGTCTGGCCGTCCAGGGGCACTTTGAGCCTGACTACCGGCACAATGCCCGAGCTCTCCAGCTCGGCCTTTTGCCGCGCCGTCAGCTCGCGGCAGTGGCGGTCATAGCCGATGTGTTGGCCTCGTGCTTCCTGGCCGCCGCCCAGTGCGGTGGCTTTCTGCCCCTCCCGCAGCGAGCGCAGGCGATCCTGGCTGCAGTAGCATTTGTAGGCGTGGCCGGAGTCAATGAGCTCCCGGGCGTACTGCTGGTACAGGGGCAGGCGCTCCGACTGGAGATACGGGCCATAGGGCCCGCCCACTTCCGGCCCTTCGTCCCAGTCGAGCCCCAGCCAGCGCAGGCTCTCCACAATGTCGGCCAAGGAGCTCTTGTAGTAGCGAGTGCGGTCCGTGTCTTCAATGCGCAGGATGAAGGTACCGTGATGGTGGCGGGCAAAAAGCCAGTTAAAGAGGCAGCTTCTGGCGCCTCCGGCGTGCAGGTAGCCAGTCGGGCTGGGGGCATAACGAACTCGGATTGGGGTCATTTTCCCTCGACTTGATCAGGAGCGCCTATTCGGCAAAGTCCAGCCTGCGGTGGCGCATTACCACGCTCTCCACCAGGCCGATGCCGAGCAGGGTCGTCCAGAGTGAGCTGCCGCCGTAGCTGACCAGCGGCAGGGTGAGGCCGGTGACAGGCATGAGGCCCACATTCACAGCAATGTTGACCGCGCTCTGGAAAAAGATCATCACGGCCACCCCGCAGGCGATGAGCCGGCCGAAGGAGTCTCTGGCCAGACGCGCCGCGCGGAGGATGCGCCACAGGATGAATGCCAGCAGCCCCAGCAAAGCCAGCGCACCGACAAAACCCAGCTCTTCGCACAGCACCGAAAAGACATAGTCGGTGTGCCTCACACGGAGGAAGTAGAGCTGGCTCTGCGTTCCGTGCAGCAGGCCCTTGCCGAACCAGCCGCCAGAGCCGATGCTGATCAGGGCCTGGTTGGTGTTGTAGCTGATGCCAGAGACGTCGCTGGCCGGGTTGAGAAAGACCAGCACGCGTTCTTTCATATAGCCCTTCATCGAGAACCACAGTACCGGTGCTGTGGCGGCAAGGCCTGCGGCCAGCAAAACGAGATGAGTCGGCCTGGTGCCGGCAACAAAGATCAGCCCGAGCCAGAGCGCCACCAGGACGATGGCTGTGCCCAGGTCCGGCTGCTTGTAGACCAGGTAGACAGGCAGGGCGAGAATCGCCAACGAAGTCAGCAGCCACACTGGATTGGCCAGGTGCTCTTCGTGGTCGGCCAGGAACTTGGCCAGCACCACGATGAGCAGGACCTTGGCCAGCTCTGAGGGTTGGACGCCGCCGCGCGCGCTCAACCAGCTCTGGGCGCCGAACCCGGCTTTGCCCTGCAATCTCACCAGGATGAGCATGCCCAGCGTTGCGGCGTAGATGAGCCACTGACCATGGCCGAGCCAGCGGTAGTCGATCGCCGCGACGAGCAGCACGAACACCAGGCCGCTCAGGCCGAACATCGCCTGTCGGAAGTAGCTGCGCTCCTGCAACGGCTCTGAGACCTGAGAGGAGAACGTGGCACTGTAGATGAGCGCTACCCCGAGTGCCACCACGCAGGCAGTGGCCAACAGCAGCCACAGGTCGAAATCGCGCCAGCGACGGCCGGACATCGATGGCTACCCCCGCCGCTCGGAGCGCCCGCCGAGGCGCCCCAGAAGCGAGGCGCGCAGGCGCTCCCAGAAACCGACTCGCTCCTCCAGAATTGGCAGGTACGGCACTGACTCGCCGGCGATGCGGCGAGCGATGTTGCCGAAAGCTTTGCCAGCGAGGCTGGTCTGGTCAGCCGAAGCCGGTATGCCCTTGTGGGCGCCGATGATGACGGCCTCGTCGTCAGGCACCACGCCGAGCAGGTCCACGGCCAGGAACTCGATCACGTCGTAGGCGGCCAGCATATCGCCGTGTTTCACCAGTGTTGGTCTGATGCGGTTGATGATCAGGCGGCCCGGCTTTTTGCCGCTGGTTTCCATCAGTCCGATGACGCGGTCTGCTGCGCGCACCGCCGACAGCTCGGGGGTGGTCACGACGATGATGTCGTCAGCGGGGGCGATAGCATTCTGAAAGCCGTGCTCGATGCCCGCTGGCGAGTCGATAAATACATAGTCGTTGTCGGCCCGCAACTGCACCGCGATCAACGTGAGGTCGCGTGAGCTCATGGCCGACTTGTCAGTGGTCTGAGAGGCAGGCAGTAGCGCAAGGTTGGGGAATCGCCGGTCCTGGATCAGGGCCTGGCCCAGGCCGCACTTGCCGTCAACGACGTCCACCAGGTCGTAGATGATGCGCTTCTCCATGCCCAGCACGATATCCAGGTTACGGAGGCCGATGTCCGTGTCAATCGCCGTCACTCGATGGCCCATCGCCGCCAGGGCGACACATAGATTGGCCGTGACCGTGGTCTTGCCGACCCCTCCCTTGCCAGAAGTCACGGTGATGATCTTGCCAGCCACTACGTCCTCGTTTCCACGAGCCCGGCGAGCCTGTTCATCGGGGCTCCCACGGCTCGGCGATAATCTGACCATCCAGTACGAAAGCCATTTCCGGGCTGCGCTGGGCATCGGCCTCCTGGCCAACCCGGTCATCCGGGGAGACGGCGATGAGCTGGCCAATGCGCAACTGCGCCGGAGCCAGGTCCAGCGCGCACACCACCGCCCCGCTGTTGCCCAGTGCCCCGGCATGCACCTTGCCGCGGACCCTGCCCCAGACAATCACGTCGCCGCCGGCGATCACCTCAGCGCCGGGGTTGATATCGCCCATCACCACGATGTGCCCCGGGTGCTGCACGACCTGACCTGAACGAAGGGTACGCCGCACCAGCAGTCCTTCGCTGACGTCTGCCGTGGGCACACGCACGCCAGGCATATCGCTGACCGCATCTGGCGGTGCCAGGCGGATGCCCAGCGCGGTGGCTTCGTTCGCCGTCGCTTCGGACGTTGTGCGCAGTGTGGCCAGCCTGACCCCACGCTGGTTGAGAATGCTCAGCAGCCAGCGCAGTTCATCGCCGGTGACGTCCCGCGCCCCTACGTTGACGTGCACCTGGCTGTCGCGGAAGAAGGAGGGCGCCTGCTGCAGGCGCTCCTCCATGTCCGCCAGCATGGCCTTCCAGTCACCCTCACCGAGAGTGATAGAGGGGCCCCGGCGTGTTCCTTTGATCACCACCTGCGACGTGGCCATGCACTAGTCTCCTGGCGGCGGCGCCACAATGTCCTCGCCGGGCGGCGTCGGGATGCCAAAGTACGAGCGCAGAATCTGGGCGGCAATGGGAACCGCGACCTTGGCTCCTTCGTGGCCGCCGGATACAAAGACGACCAGCGCGATCTCTGGATTCTCATAAGGTGCGAATGCAGTGAACCAGGCATGGGTGGGGAGGTTGCCGGCCGCATCCAGGGGCCCCGGGTATTCTGCCGTGCCGGTCTTGCCGGCCACTGCCACCTCGGCCAGGTTTACCCGGTGGGCCGTTCCCTCGGTGACCGCCGCGCGCATTCCCAGGCGCACCAGGGCGAGGTTGGTGTCGGACACGGGCACCTGGCGAATCACCTCGGACTGGAAGGGGACCACTTCCTTGCCAGTCGAATCCACAACGCGCCGCACGATCTTGGGCCGGT
The DNA here is from genome assembly GCA_002070215.1 of Chloroflexi bacterium ADurb.Bin180. NCBI lineage: Bacteria > Bacillati > Chloroflexota > Chloroflexi bacterium ADurb.Bin180. The sequence goes on from MWCV01000007.1 coordinate 91,459, forward strand.
AGAGCGTTCCGCCATTGGCCACAGCAGCGGTGCCGTTCAGCAACTGCAGCGGGGTGACCAGATCGAACCCCTGGCCAATGCCGGCGTTGTAGGTGTCGCCGGTCACCCAGGGCTCGCCATAGTTGACGCGTTTCCAGCGGTCGTCCGGGATGAGGCCCGGGCTCTCCCCTTGCAGCGCAATGCCTGTCGGCTCACCAAAGCCGAAGGCATGTGCATACTGGTTGAACTTGTCCAACCCCAGGCCTCCAAAGCTCTCAAAGCCGCCGCTGACCTGGTAGAAAAAGATATCGCACGAGTTGGCCAACGCGCTCACCACCGATTGGTTGCCATGGCCCCACGGCGTCCAGCATTTAAAGTGCTGCGCTTTGGTCGGATCATCGGGGAAATAGCGGTTCGGCAGTAGGATCTCGCCGGTGCAGCGGACAGACCAGTTGCGGTCAATGACCTTTTCCTCCAAGGCGGCAGCAGCAGGGAATACCTTGAACGTCGATCCAGGAGGATACTGTCCGCTGATCGCGTGGTTGACCAGAGGCCGCTCCGGGTCGGCACTGAGCGCGGCATAGTCGGCATAGGAGATGCCGCGGGCAAAGAGATTGTTGTCATAACTGGGCACAGAGACCATGGCCAGTATTTCGCCGCTCTGGGGATCCATCGCTACCACCACACCGGCGGTCGAGCCGACGCGGCGCATGCCTTCGCGCAGGGCATCCTCGGCAGCGCGCTGCAGGTCCAGATCCAGGGTCAACTCCAGGCTATTGCCTGGAGCAGGCGGGTCATAGGCCAGAGTGGCGATCTCGCGCTCAAAGGCATCTACCTCGACGTGCTTACGGCCCTTGGTGCCCCTCAGCTCTCGCTCAAAGGTCGCCTCAACGCCCATTACGCCCACGCGGTCCCTGAGCGTATAGTCCTCTCCGGCCTGGTTCAGGTAATAGTCCACCTTTTCGGCGGCGATAGGTCCGACATAGCCCAGAGCGTGCGAGGTGAGCGTGCCATAGAGGTACTGGCGCAGCGGCGTTACTTCGATCACTACCCCCGGCAGCTTGGCGTGCTGCTCTTCGAGCAGGAAGGCGAGCTGTTTGTCCACGTCGGTCAGGATGGCTACCGGCGTGTAAGCCGAGACCGTGTCCCGCTTGAGAATGGCCTCGATTTCCTCGCTGTTGGCCGGCGCTGAGCTGCCTGTCCCCGCGCGGTAGGTGGTCAGCAGCGCCGCTAGCTCATTTAGCTCTTGTCTGCGAGCCGCCGCGTCCTCTGGCAATCCGGAGGGTATGATCGATATCGCATAGGATGGCACATTGCGCACCAGGATGCGGCCGGTGCGGTCATAGATCACTCCGCGCGGCGCGTCTACGGCCACCAGGCGGAAGCGATTCGCGTCGGCCTGGAGCTGGTAGCCAGCCGAGTGCACGATCTGCAGGCGCCACAACTGCCACACGAGCAGCGCAAAGGTAGCCGTGACTAGGATCTCGAGGAACAGGATCCTCAGACTGGACCGCCAGGCCCCTGGCGGTGAATCGGTCGCCGTATCACGTTGCAAAGGGTACGACCGGGTGTCCACTGTCTCCTAGCCGCCCGGGCTGGCCACAGCCCGGCGCATTAACCAGTACACGGGATAGATCAACAGCAGGTGCGTCATCATCCCCGGCAGCAGAACCAGCACCAGGCTGGACAGCCAGGGTGTGGGGTGCCCTGATACCTGCAGAATGGCCCAGAGGGCGGCCTTGTCGATCAGAGTGCCCAGCGCACCAGCAGCAAAGGGCAGCCACACCGTCTCGCGAGGCAGGTTGGCGTGGGCGACTCCGATTACGGCGCTGACGAGGGCCAGCGAAATGGCAATAGCCAGGAAGGGTCCGCCCGATAGCAGGCCGAGCAGCAGGCCTCCGGCCAGGGCCCACGCCAGGCCAGACCGGCCCCCTTGCAGCAGGCTGACCGACACCACCACCAGCAGCATCAGATCGGGCGCAGCGCCAGCCAGTCTGAGACTCGGCATCACACTGGTCTGCAGCACGGCCACGATCACCAGCCACGCCGCCGCGAGGTAAGGATTAATGATCTGCCTCCCGGTCGCCTGACCGCCTAGTTGCCCTGACCTGCGTCCAAAATGACCAGGACGGACTCTAGCCGGTCAAAGTTCACCGCCGATTGTACTACGATCTCCAGAAACATCTCAACATCGCTTCTGTGCACCGAGACGACCTGGCCGATCACCAGTCGCTTGGGAAAGGTGCCGCCAATGCCCGAGGTGAGGACGATATCGTCCTTGACCACCGGTTCGCTCTGCTCTACAAAGCGCATGGTGAGGCTCCGCCTGCCCTCACCCTGGACGATGCCCGTGGCGCGCGAGCTCTGGATGAGTGCCGCCACCGTGCTGGCCGGGTCGGTGAGAAGCATTACCCGTGCCGTGCGCGGGAACACCTCATCGATATGACCCACCAGCCCGCGAGCTGTAACCACCGGCATGCCGGCTTCCAGACCGTCGACACTGCCCCTGTCGATGGTGAGGTAGTGTAGCAGGTTGTTGGGGTCGCGGCCGATGACTTCTGCGGCCAGCATTTCATAACTCGGATTGGCCAGCCTGAACTGCAGGAGCTCGCGGAGATGGGTGTTTTCGATCTCTGCTTCGTGCAGGCGAACGTTGTCAATCATCAGGCGGTCCACAGTGGCCTGCAGCTCGCTCACCTTCGCCGGCATCGCCCCTAGATCCTGTACCGTGGCCAACAGATGGCTGACGCGCGTGGTGATCCAGGTAAGGCCGTACTGCAGCGGCGCAAAGAGGGTGGAGACGAGGTCCTGAGCCGGCTTGAGATAGCCGGCGGGCCGCAGCACGGCCCCGACCAGGAGCGCGAGCAGAAGGAGTATGGTCACGGCCCGGCGGTCCAGCCGCGTCTTCACCAGGGCAACCTCCGTGGCGACTGGTCCGGCCTCGTCCTGGGAGCCCTGGAGCGTGTCCGGGGCACAAGCGGCCGAAACCCGGCCCAGCCGAAACTAGCGCGAAGCACGTCCCCGCTGCGTAGAGGCCAGTATCTTGTGCAGTGAGTCAAAGTGCTCGACCACCTCTCCCGCGCCGCGCACTACGCAGGTCACAGGATCCTCAGCCAGGTACACGCGCATCTTGGTTTCCTGGGAAAGGCGCTCGGCCAGGCCCTGAAGCTGGCTGCCTCCACCGGCCATGGCAATGCCCCTCTCGATGAGGTCTGCTACAAGCTCGGGGGGAGTGTCGTCGATGGTTTCCTTGACGGCGGCAATGATGGTGCTCACCGATGTGGTCAGCGCCTCGCGGATCTCGACGCTGCTGACCTCGATGGCCTGCGGCAGGCCGGTGATCAGATTGCGGCCGTAGATGGTCATCGTCTTTTCTTCGGGCAGGGGGCAGGCCGACCCGATGGCAATCTTGGCGCGCTCCGCCATCCGGTCACCAATGAGCAGGTTGTACTTTTGGCGGGCGTACTGCACAATCTCCTGGTCCATCTCGTCACCAGCGATGCGGATGGAGCGGCTGACGACGATATCGCCCAGCGAGATGACGGCCACTTCGGTGGTGCCGCCGCCGATGTCGATGATCATGCTGCCCACCGACTCGGTCACTGGCAGACCAGAGCCAATGGCCGCGGCCATGGGCTCTTCGATCCAGTAGGCCTCGCGCGCACCGGCACTGAGGCAGGCGTCACGCACGGCGCGTTTCTCAACTTCGGTGACTCCGCTGGGGATGCCCACCACGACTCTTGGCCGCGGCAAGGGCATGTGCGTGCGCTCGTGGGCCTTGTTGATAAAGTAGTGCAGCATCTTTTCGGTGACGTCAAAGTCGGAGATGACTCCGTCGTGCAGGGGTCGGATGGCGACGATGCTGGCCGGCGTGCGGCCGATCATCTCTTTGGCTTCCGCGCCAATGGCCAGGACCCTCTTGGTCCTGCGCTCAATGGCCACGACCGAGGGTTCGTTGATCACAATGCCCTGGCCACGCACGAGCACGAGAATGCTCGCCGTGCCAAGGTCGACGCTCAGATCGCGCGAAAAGAGGCCCAGCAGAGCGTTGAGTGGGCTAAACACAGAGTCTCTCCTCCGCCCCCAGAGTCTGCGCCAACCGCGTTGGCTCACACCTCCAGGTCCATAGACGGATTCGCAGCAGGCGGCAACCCGCCCGCTGCGATCCTTCACTTGCTTGTTGACCCGCAACAGCGGGATTTCGTTCCAGGGTTAAGCTACTTCTTCTCGGCGGCGGGCTGCTTGTCCTTGGGAGCGGCTGCCGGTGCCTTTTCCTTGCCAGCAGGAGCGGCAGCAGCACCTTCCTCGGTCTCCTCTTCCTCAGCCTTGCCCTTCTTGCCGACCACCTCAACCTCGGCGGCCTCAGCAGGAGCAGGAGCCTCCTCGACCTCTTCTGCCGCCGGAGGTAGAATCTTGACCACCATCTCGTCCAGGTCGGTCAGGATCTGAACGGCGTCGCCAACATGAAGGTCGCGGACGAGCACCGTCTGGCCAACCTCGGTAAGCGTGGACAGGTCGATGGTAATCTCTGGTGGCAGGTCACCGGGCAGACACTCGATCTCGACCGAGTCCAGGCCCTGCAGCAGCAATCCGTTCCCGCTCTTGACCAGTCGGGACTCGCCGGCCAGGATGATGGGCAGGTCCGACTTGATCTTTTCGGTCATGATGACTTCGTAAAAGTCCACGTGCTGCATGGTATGCTTGAGTGGATCGCGCTGCAGCTCACGCACCAGCACCATCTTGGGCGCTGGCTGATCGGGCAGGTTCAGCGTAATCAGGTGGCTGGTGCCAGCGGAGCGCAGGGCGAGTTGAAGCGGTCGCTCGGCCACCTGCACGTTCATCGGGGCAGTGTGGTGCCCGTACACCACGCCCGGAACGTATCCCTTTCGGCGCAGCTGCTTGACTGCCTTGCCCGTCATGCTGCGCAGTTCGGCGTCCAACAGGATCTGTTCCATAAAGATCGACACTCCTTTACGCCCCGGAATGGGGACGACTTGATGCGAAACGTTCGAACCACGTCCGAGCGATCATACAACAGAGGGGAGTGGATGTCAAACAAGCGCCGGAGAGAGAGTGTTGAAAAACGACCTGGCGTTTTGTGTGCAGGCGGTGAATCCGGTACACTGGGTATGGTGCCACGGCGC